>JAKAMV010000453.1 GCA_021812735.1 Chloroflexota bacterium
ATCTCTCGAGCACTCGCTCGAGGCACCGGTGGCCGGACGATGACCGCCGACGGCGCCTCCTTGGTCCTGTTCGTCCTCGGCCTCGCCCTGCTCGCGGTCGGCGCGTTCGCGACTGCGGCCTTCGTCGGGTTCGCGGTCGCGGTCCTGCTCGGCCTCGCCGAGAGCGACGAGCGGCGCGATGCGAGGCGCCGCAACCAGGCGAGGCGTGTGCGATGAGCGTCCGCGACATCGTCACCCTGCACCTGCCGATGGAGATGGGCGCGGCTGGCCGGATCATGAAGGCCGTCGCCCGCGACCGCGCCAACCGCGAGCGGTGGGCAGTGAGGGACCGCGAGCGACGCCTCCGCGACCCCGGTGCCGCCCGCGAGCGGGCGCGGCGCTGGCGCCTGTCCCATCCCGACCGGGCGCGCCAGCACCGCCGGCGGTGGCTCGACGACGTGCCGCTCCGCGAGGCGGCGCAGCGCTGCGCCATGACCGCCAACCGCCGCGCCCGCATGTACGGCGTCGACGGCCAGATCGGGTACGAGGCCGTGCTCGAGGTCTGGCGGCTCCAGCCTGTTTGCGTCGACTGCGGCGAGGGCCGCGGGCTCGACCACGTCATCCCGCTGTCGCGGGGCGGCCCGAACACGAGCGGCAACCTGGCCAACCGCTGCCGGTCCTGCAACTCCGTCAAGGGCGTCCGGATGCCGGAGGTGCCGGCGTGACGGCCCTGCGAGCTCCCCTCGACGAGCCCCTGCGGCCGCCCCTGCGCCTCCTGGGCGAGGCCCAGCTGTTCCGGGCCCACGGGCTCGACCTCGAGCCGCTCCGGGCGCCATGCGCGTGCGGCGGCCTCATCACCGTGCCCGCCGGCGAGGAGGTCGCCGAGGCCGTCCTCGCCCACAACCGAACCGCCCGCCACGCCGCGTGGCGTGCCTGGAGGGAGGCCTAGATGCCCTGGGGACGGCTCGACGACGGCCTCTACGACCACCCGAAGGTGGAGCAGCTCCCGCGGCGGCTGCGCAACTCCTGCGTCGGCCTCTGGGCCCGCGCCATCAGCTGGTCCAACCGCTACCTCACGGACGGCCGCGTGACCATGGAGCGCCTGGCCAAGCTCGACGGCAGCCAGGCCGAGGTGGACGCCCTGGTGTGCGTCGGCATGCTCGAGCGGGACGGCGACGGCGTGCTGATCCACGACTTCGCCGAGTACAACGAGACGGCCGACGCATGGCGCGCGCGGCGCGGCCGGATGCACGAGCTCGCGAAGCGCGGCGGTCGGGCGTCAGGCGAAGCGCGGCGCTCAACCGCAGCGGTCAAGCGTGACGGTGAACCGCAGCGGTCAAGCGCAGCGGTCAACCGCACCGCGAAGCGGCGTGGGTTGAACTCCGAATCCGAATCCGAAGAGGAATCCGAACGGAGGGTTAACGAGACCGTAGAGGTCACTCCGGGCGCGCGCCCTGACGGCCTCGTCGACCCTGTGGCAGACGAGGCGCTGCCGTGGTGACCTACAGCGCCGAGGACTACCGGGCGGCACGGCAGGCCTGGCTCGACGGCGAGTTCGGCGAGGCCTGGGACCCGTTCCGGGCGGCGGCCGCGGAGCGCGGCTTCGTCTACCCGCCGACAGGGTCGCGGTGGGACAGCTGGGAGGACGACCGGCCGAGCCAGCGCGCCGTCCTGTGGCGCGCCGTCGAGGAGACGCCGCAGCTGCTGCTCGAGTGCATCGGCCGGAGCCGCTCGTGGTCGGAGGTGATCCGGATCCTCCTGGCCCGCCGCGACGCCTGGCGCGAGGTCACGGCCCGCCGAGACGAGGAGGAGGCTCGGCGCCGCGAGCGTGGCCCGTCGCCCGACGAGGCCGCCGCCCTGCTCCCGCAGCTCGTCGCCGCGGCGACGGCTCACCGCCAGGCACAGCTCGAGGCGGCGGCGGCGGCCGCCCGCGAGGTGGTCCGCCTGGCGAACGGGGTCGGCCTCGACGACGACGAGTGGGGGCAGGCGCTCACCACCCTCGAGGGCCTCCTGCTCGCCCTGGACGGGGGCGCGTAATGGCCGCGCTCGACGACCCCGCGGCCGCCGTGGCCGCCTCGCTGTGCCTCGCGTCGCGGACCCGCGACGACCGGCGCACCGCCCGCCACCCGGGCCGCTGCGGCTGGTGCGACTACCCCGCCGGCGAGCTCCGCCGCATGGTCGAGGGCTTCAACGCCTGGGCCGGGCTCGACCAGCGGCGCGGCGCCTACGCCCGGCTCGAGGCCCGGTGGTTCAGCGAGATGCCCAGGGCCGAGCAGCAGCGCCGCGTGCTCGAGGCGCAGGGGCTCGAGTCCGCCGGCGACCAGGAGGACCTGCCGTGGCTGTGACCCCGGGCACCGCCGCCGGCCGCGAGCTGATGCGCTCGTTCGACCAGCCCGACGAGCCGTTCACCAACGAGGTCGTCCGGCTGGGCGTCCTCGCCGTCGAGGCCGAGGCCGCGCTGGCCGTCGCCCGCCGGTTCGACGCGGATGCCTTCGCCTGCGACTTCGGCGGCGCGACCGCGGTCAACCTGCCGAACCTCGGCCTGGTCATCCCGCTGGAGGCGTCCCATGGCGACTGACATCCGCGACGCGCTGGCCGAGGCGCTGCACGAGCAGATCAGCCACGTGCCGGCACTGGACGCACGGCGCCTTATGCCGCCGCACGCCCCCGAGTGGAATGAGGGCCGCACCGATGGCTGAGCCCGGAAGCGACGACATGACGCCGGGGACGCCCCTGTTCGTCCTGACCGAGGTCGTCCAAGAGGCAGTCGTCAGCGCCGACGGCTTCGGCCCCATCCGCGACGAGCGGCGGCTGCCCGTCTACCGGCGCATCTCCAAGCGCATCGCGGCGGTGCTGCTGTCCAACGGCGTGACGCTGGCGCCGCTCGACCGGACCCGCGCCGGGGCCCTGACGCCGGAGGCGCTGGCGCGGGCGCTCTGGCTGCTGATGAAGCGCGATGGACTGCGAGTGTGGTCGAACGGCGCGGGCGACATGCCGCCGAACCTCCTCGCCGATCGCATCCTCGCCGCGCTGCGGGAGGCCGGGGAGCGCCCGGCCAGCCCGTGGACGGGCGACCCGGCCGACTACGACGGGGACGGGGGCCGATGACCCGCCCGCCCGCCTGGCGCGACCCGGCCTTCTGGCACGGCTTCCGACGCGGCTACGTCGCCGGGTGCCTCCTCGCCCTCGCCTTCCTCGCCGGCCTGCTGGTCGGCGTCCAGATCGCCAGGGGCGCCGAGCCGTCCGGGTCGGCGCAGGAGTACCGACAGCCACGCCCGTGGTTGCGTATTGGCGCCGCGGAGCAACCGGCGCCCTTGCCTGCGCCGGCCGGGACGGCCCATGCCGCTCCCTCCTCTCCCCTGCCGGCGGCGCCGAGTGCTGTGCCCAGCACCGCGGCGCCCGCCCTGGCCGCGATGGCCGGGGCGTCCGCGCCGGCAACACCGCGCGTCGTCGCCGGGATCGCCTCGACGTACGGCAGCGGGTGGGCCGGGTGGCTGGCGCTGCCCGAGGGGCCGGGCGTCACGGTTCGGGTCTGCGGGCCGGCCGCCTGCATCGTCCGGACCAGCAACGACGCCGGGCCGGACCTCGCCATGCAGCGGGCCGGGCGGGTAGTCGACCTCGGGCCCCGCATGTTCGAGCAGGTGTGCGGCTGCGCCTGGACCCGCGGCCTCGTCGAGGTCACGGTGGAGTACCTGCGGTGACCGCGGCCTGGACCCGCCCGCCCCGCGAGCGCCGGCGCCTGACCGACCACGAGCGCGAGCTCCGCGCCGTCAGCGAGCGCGACTTCCAGCGCCAGGTCTGCGACCTCGCCGAGCTGCTCGGCTGGACCTGGTGCCACTGGCGCCCGCTGCGCAACGGGCGCGGCATCTGGCAGGTGCCGGTCGAGGGGCCGCTCGGCAAGGGCTGGCCGGACCTGACGCTCGTCCGGGTCCGCGACCGCCGGCTGGTCTTCGCCGAGCTCAAGCGCGAGACGGAGGACCCGAAGCCCGAGCAGCTCGCCGTCCTGGAGACGCTCCGCGACCTCGCCGGCGAGTCGAGCGACACCCTCACCACCTGCATCGAGGTCCACGTCTTCCGCCCGAGCGACCTGGCGGACCCGGTCGAGCAGAGCCGCATCTACCGGGTGCTGCGGTGACCGCCGTTCCGCGCGGAAGGGTGCTCCGGTGACGCGCATCACGCCCCGCGCCATCGAGGCGCTCGAGCTCGCCGCCCGCGGCATGAGCAACCGAGAGATCGCCGACGCGCTCGGGGTCACCGAGCAGAACGTCAAGAACCGCCTCTCCGAGGCCTTCGCGGCCCTGGGCGTCCAGTCGCGCACGGCCGCCTGCATCGCCGCCGAGATGCTGGTGCCGCGGCAGGAGTGCGGCGTGGTGATGCGCTGCACGCGCCCCGCCGCCCACACGGGCCAGCACGGCGGATTCCGCAAACAGGGGCCGGGCGCGTGACGCCGCTCGTCTGCGAGCTCACCGACCGCGAGGAGGAGGTCGTCCGCCTGCTGTCCGAGGGCCTCGAGTACCGCGGCGTTGCCCGGCGCCTGGGCATCAGCCACAACACCGTCCGCGAGCATGTCCAGAACGGCTGCCGCAAGACCGGCGCGCTCAACAAGACGCACCTGGTGGCGCTGTACAACCGCGGGGCGGCGCCGAGATGACGCTCGCGCCGCTGCTCACGCTCGACGAGGCCGCGCGCCTGCTCGCCGTCTCGCGCCGGACGGTCGAGCGGCTGATCGACGCCGGTCGGATCCGGCCCATCCGGATCGGGCGGGCAGTGCGCGTCACCGAGCGGGAGGTCGAGGCGTACCTCGCGGCGGCGTCTCGCCGGCGCTAGACTGCTCGCATGGCAGCCGAGGTCGAGCGGCGGCGGAGGGGAACCGGGTCGGTCTACCCGGAGGGCGACGGCTGGCGCTACGCCCTGCCGCGTCGGGCCCGCGGCCGCGGCCTCGAGGGCCGGCGGCGCTGCCCGACCCGATCCCAGGCCGAGGCGGCGCTCGAGGGCGCGCTCGACGCGCTGGAGCGGCGTGGCGACCCCGGGGGCCAGACGCTCGACGACTGGCTCGCCGCGTGGCTGGCCTCGGTCCGGAGCAAGGTGCGCGCCTCGACGTGGGCGAGCTACGAGGGCCACGCCCGGCTGCACATCTCGCCGCTGCTCGGCGGCATCCCCCTGCGCGAGCTCCGCGCCGCCGACGTGATGCGGCTCGAGGCCGCGCTGCTGGCGTCCCGGTCGCACCGGGGGAAGCGCAAGACCGCCCCGACGATCAGCCCCAACACCGCGGCGCGCGTCCTGACCACGCTGCGCATCGCCCTCGCGGCCGCCGTCCGGGCCGAGGCCGTCCCGCACAACGTCGCCGCCCTCACCGGCAGGCTGCCCCGGGCCGAGCGCGACGAGGTCGAGGCGATGACCCCCGCGACCGCCGCCCTGTACCGCGAGGCGTTCCGGGAGACGTGGCTGGGCCCGCTGGTCCGCCTGCTGCTCGGGACGGGCCTGCGCCTCGGCGAGGCGCTCTCGCTCGACCAGGGCGACGTCGGCCCGGCCGAGGCGTGGGTCCGGATCCGCCGCTCCAAGACGCGGGTCAGGGCGGTCCCGGTCGCCCGGGGGGACGCCCGCCAGGCGATCCGCGACGCGCTGGCCGAGTGCCCGGTCCGGGGAGCGCGCGAGCCGCTCTTCTGGTCGCCCCGGCGCAACCTGCGCGGCCGCGGGCAGCGCGGCCGGCTCGCCGTGGCCAGCGTGTCCCATGCCGTCCCCGAGCTCGCCGAGGCGGCCGGGCTCCCGCGGATCACGCCGCACGGCTTCCGCCACGGCGCCGCGACGATCATGGTCGCCGGCGGCGCCCACATGCGCCTCGTCGCGGCCCAGCTGGGCCACGCCAACCCGGCCCTCACGGCCCGCGTCTACGCCCACGTCGTGCCCGAGGCGCAGGCGGAGGCGGCCGACCTGCTCGGCTCCGCGGAGGCCTCCGCGGAGCGAGATTGACTCCCGATCGACTCCCGGCAGGCCGTCCTGCCGCACGTCGGCATCGGATTGTGGCTCCGAAGGTCGCGGGTTCGAGCCCCGCAGGCCACCCCAACTCCCCCTCGTGGCTCCTCCGCCGAGGGCCGCCACTTCCCGTCGAGACCCGCCCCGTAGGGTGCGCTAGGGTGGCAGTTAGGGTGGCGGCTGGCGATGCGGCTGCTCGAGCCCCCGCGAACAGGGTCTGCCCGGTTTGCACGCACCGGGTCGGGCCTTCGCGGTCGGTGGCGGCGACGTGCAAACGGACAAACCGGACCTCTGACTTGCCGCTGGTGGCGGGACGCCGACGGTGCGAGCGTGGACCTACTCTCGCTGCTCCGGCACCGCCGGGCTGTTGACCGGGGTGTGATCCGGCTGCCCGACGGGAGCGCGGTCGTGGACGTGGAGGGGCCGGGGCGCCGCGTGGGCGGGCTGGCGGTCCCGGCCTGCAGTGCCGCGTCGACGGCGCGTCAGGGACCGGCAGCGAGGCACCCCGAGGCCGCAGGCGCCGCCCAGCCGCAGGTCGAGGCCGTGGCGCCGGCGAAGGCGCCGGCCGCCCCGCGACCCGCGCCGGCCCCTCCAGCCGCCGCGCCGCGCTCCGCCATCGGTGGCGACCCTCGCGCAGCCGGCGTGACGCCGCGGGTGAAGCGCCGGGCTACCCCGGACGAGCTGGTGGCCGTCGAGTTGCTGGTGTACCTGTACGAGGCCAGCCCGCTGCCCTGGACGGCCTCAGTCGCGGCGCGCAAGTGGGGCGTCCAGACGCGCTACGGCGTCAGGCGGGGCGAAGCGGCGCTGAACCAGCTGGGCGTGTGGGGCCTGGCGTGGCGCGACCACCGGAACGCGCCGTGGCGGTTCGCCGACCGCGCCGCAGCCCGGAGGTTCGCCGACGCGCGGTGGGGCTACCGGCCGAAACGACTCTAGTCGGCGCCTGGTACGTCAGTCCCGGCCGTCAGCAGGACCATCGGATCAGCTGCGTATCCGTGGCTCGATCGGCGGGGCGGCGCGACAGTCGTGTCAGGCCGGGCGGACGACCCGGCCACAGGGAGGACCTGGACCGATGGCACGACGGCGGCACCCGGCGCACCACATCGCCGAGATCGACTTGAAGCTCGGCTACCCGTTGTTTGATGACATCTTCGGGCGCGACCGCTGGTGCAAGCACCAGGCGGCGTTCGCCAGGAGCGTGGTGCGTCGGTTGGCCGATGACATCCGCCAGGTGTACCCGCGGACCGCGGTTCGAGTCTCGCTCTCCGACGTGTCGGGGACTGCCGTCCAGCTGGCGCGGTGCTGCCACCAGACGACCGGGCGCAGGATCGACACGGCGACCAGCGACGTGATGGCGCTCGCATCCGACGCGCTCGACGGCGCGCTGGATCGATGGAATGAAGAGAACGCGGCATGATGCGCGACGACGAGATCGCGTCCCCGCCCACGGGATCGGCATTGCGCCCGGCCCGCGCCAGCGCCACGATCGCGGCATGACCGAGCAGGTCGACCGCCCCTTCTTCATCGCGGGTGGCATGGACGCCGACCTCGAGGAGCTGCTGCTCGACGCCGGGGGCGTGTTCTGGCCGGAGCCCTTGCAGGAGCCCGGGCCGGACCCGGCCGGCCCCTGCGTGTGGCTCGTCTTCGGCCCGGGCCGGGGTGAGGACGCCGATCTGGCGCGGCGCGTCTGCGTCGACCACGACTGGCCCTCGCAGCGCGTCGTCGACGGCCCCCGAACCGAGGTCCGCGTCCAGGAGGTGGTCGCCGTCCGCCTGCTCGCTATGCTCGCCAAGCGCCGACCCGAGCCCGACGCCGTCAGGGTCCAGGACGGCGACCTGCTGCCGGCCCAGCTTCACGGGCTCCGCGAGGCGCTCCCGCCGGGCGCCCGCCTGGAGGTCGCGGGCCGGGCCGACC
>JAKAMV010000454.1 GCA_021812735.1 Chloroflexota bacterium
CCCCGAGTCCCGGCAAGTCCCACTGCTCCTCGGTGCTCTCCGGCGGAACGAACTGGTCGACCGTGTCGCGTGTCCAGCCGAGAATCATCTCCCGGGCGGTGTCGGTCAGATCCTTTGCCTCGAGCAGGTGGTTGCGTTGCTCGTAGATCGCCCGGCGCTGATCATTCGCCACGTCGTCATACTCGAGAAGCTGCTTGCGGATGTCGAAGTTGCGCTGCTCGACCTTCAACTGCGCCTTCTCGATCTGGCGCGTCATGATGCCTGCCTCGATCGGTTCGCCGTCGAGGGTTGCGGGCGGTTGCCCCGAGAGTTCCTGCCAGAGCCGGTCTTTCACCTGCGGGTACGTCGCGCGGTCCAGGTGCACGTCGCTGCGCAGGTAGAACGATGGTCCAGCGAGCTCGTGCAGGTGTTCCACCACCCGGGAGACCGGCCAGCGCCCCTGCTCCCGCTCGCGGAGGAAGAGGTCGAGCAGCAACAGGTCCGCGTAGATCCCGTCGCGTTCCGGGAGGTGCATCCCGAAGCCGTAGCCGCCGGACTCCTCACCGCCCATCATCGCACCCGTCTCGATCATCTTCGGGCCCACGTACTTGAAGCCCACCGAGGTCTCGTAGACGAGCACCCCGTAGCGCGCCCCGAGCCGCTCGACCATCGAGGTCTCGTTGACCGTGTACACGACCGGCTCACGGAGCCCGCGGTGCTCGAGCAGGTAGTACATCAGCAGACCCATGACCTGGAGCTGGTGGATGAACGTGCCGCGCTCGTCGGCCGCACCCGCGCGGTCCGCGTCGCCGTCGAGCAGCAGCCCCAGGTCGTAGCCGCCGGCCGCCAGGGTCCCGAGCGCCTCGTCGATGTTCGGCCGGATCGGCTCCGGATTCACACCGCCGAAGTACGGGTTGCGCTCGGAGTGGATCTCGCGGACCCGGATCCGGCCCCCCGCGAGCAGCCGTGGGATCCAGCCGGCCCCCGAACCGTAGAGGGGCTCGACGAGCACGCTGACGTCGGCGGCCCGGAGCCGGTCGAGGTCGAGGGTCCGGGCGAGGTACGCCCGGTAGCCCTCGAAGGGGTCGATCCGTTCGACCAGCCCCGCCGCCTCACCGTCAGCGAACGGCCGCCGCGGCGGCTCCTGACCGGCTCGCTCGGCGATCGTCCGCTCCAGCACTGCGAGGATCTCGGGGCCCGCGGCCGAGCCCGACGGAGACTTGACCTTGAAGCCGTTGTCGGTCCAGGGATTGTGCGACGCCGTGATCATGATCGCGGTCGCGGTGCCCCGGGCCACGACCTCGAAGGAGGTCATCTGCGTGGGGATCGGCGATGCGGCGAACAGGACGGGGATGTCGAAGGCGAGCAGCACCTCCGCCGCCGCCTCGGCGAAGTACTCGCTCGCAAAGCGCCGGTCGTACCCGACCATGACGCCCTTGGCAGCGGTCCCCTGCTGCACCACATAGCGCGCCACGCCCTCGGCGCAGCGCCGCACGTTGTCGAACGTGTACTCGTCCGCGATGCGCGCCCGCCAGCCGTCGGTCCCGAAGACGATCGGCGGCCGCGCGATCTGTTGTCCGCTCACAGGTGCTCCGTCTCCCCCGCCTCCCTGAGGCGCTCCACGATGGTCCTGACGTCCTGCGCGCGATCGGCGGCGCAGACGAGGAGGGCGTCTGGTGTATCGATGACGATGGTATCCGAGAGACCGATCGTCGCGACGAGCCGGCCGCCGGCCGCCCGGACGAACGTGTCGCGCGACCCGATGTCGAGCGTGTCGGTCGCCGTCCGATCCGGGGCCCTGGTCTGCGCCGTCGCCTCGGCCGCGATGGCCTGCCCGCCGACAGCGGCAGCACCCGCGGTGGTCTGCGCCGCCACGGCGAACGCCTGCTGCAGGTCGCGCACCGCCCGCCAGTTCCCGACGTCGCTCCAGCCGGCGTCGAGCCGGCCCATCAGCACCTGCCCGGCCCCGGCCGCCGCCTCCATCACCGCATAGTCGATCGAGACCGCCCGCACCGCCGCGTAGCGCCGCGCGGCCTCGGGCCCGTCGAGCGCCCCTCCCGCATCGTGAGCCCCGCCTTCGAGCAGCGCCAGCCGCACGCCGTCGAGCACGTCGGGCGCAAACCGTTCGAGCGCGCTCAGGATCGCGCGCCGCCGCCAGGCGAACATGCCCGCGTTCCACGCGACACCCGGCAGCGCAAGGAGCTCCGCGGCACGTGCCGCAGCGGGCTTCTCCACGAACGCATCGAGCACGTACGCGCTCGGGTCGCCCGCCTCGAGCCCCGTCTCCAACCGCGGGAGGAGGTACCCGTACCCGGTCTCGGGCCGATCCGGGCGCACGCCGAGCGTCACCAGCGGCGTCTCGACGCCGAGTGCCCCCTCGGCTAGCCCATGCTCGCCCGCCACGTGCAGCAAGGCCGTGCGGAACGCCGCGTCGTCGCTGATCCACGCATCGGCCGGGAGGACGACCATCACCTCGCCGAGCGGCCGATCGATCGCCAGCGCGGCGAGCGCGATCGCCGGCGCCGTGTTGCGGCCGACCGGCTCGCCGAGCACATGGTCGGCCGCGAGGTCGGGCGCCTGGGCCAGCACGTGTGGCACGTGGCGCCGTTCCACCACGACGTAGATCCCCTCCGTCCCCACGAGCGGCCGGACGCGCGCGACCGTGCGCTGAAAGAGCGTCTGCTGGCCGACGAGGGGCAGGAAGGGCTTCGGGCGATCCTGCCGGGACAACGGCCAGAGCCGTGTCCCGCCGCCGCCCGCCAGGATCACGACATACACGTCGTCCTCCCTTCCAGCGTGCCTCCGCCCGTCCGTCTCGCCCGATTGCGCACCGACGTCGCCACCGGCCTTGGCTCAGGGCGCCTCCGGCGGGTCGGGCAACTCCGCGGACAGCTGGGCGGTCGGATCGGGCAGCCCCGCATCCGCGGCCAGCGCCGCCGCCACGTCGGTGCGCTCCCACGACAGATCGAGGTCGGGCCGCCCGAAGTGCCCGTACGCCGCCGTCTGCCGGAAGATGGGCCGGCGCAGGTCCAGGCGCGCGATGATCGCCGCCGGCCGCAGGTCGAAGTGCGCACCGATCAGCTCCAGGATCCGTTCGTCAGGGATGCGGCCAGTGCCGAACGTCTCGATCGAGACCGACACGGGCCGGGCAATGCCGATCGCGTAGCTGACCTCGATCTCGAAGCGATCCGCGATCCCCGCGGCGACCACGTTCTTCGCCACCCAGCGCGCGGCGTAGGCGCCGGACCGGTCGACCTTGGACGGATCCTTGCCGCTGAACGCACCACCGCCGTGCCGGGCCATCCCGCCGTAGGTGTCCGCGATGATCTTGCGCCCGGTGAGCCCCGCGTCGCCCATCGGGCCGCCGATGACGAACCGGCCGGTCGGGTTGACGTGGACGATCGGGTCGCGTTGGCGCAGCGCCTTCGGAATCACCTCGCAGACGATGCACTCCATGACGTCATCACGGAGCCGCTCGGTGGCGACCTCCTCGTCGTGCTGCGCGGCGATCACCACGGTGCGCACCGCCTTCGGCACGCCGTGGTCGTACTCGACCGTGACCTGCGTCTTGCCGTCCGGACGCAGGTACGGCAGCGTGCCGTCCTTGCGGACGTCGGCCAGCCGCTTGGCGAGCCGGTTCGCGAGCGCGATGGGGAGCGGCATCAGCTCGGGCGTCTCTCGGCAGGCGAAGCCGAACATCATCCCCTGGTCACCGGCGCCCTGTTCGTGCACCTCGCTGCCCGTGCCGCGCGTCTCGAGCGCGTCGTCGACACCGCGCTTGATGTCGGGCGACTGCTCGTGCACCGAGACCATCGTGCCGCAGGTCCGGTAGTCGAACCCGTAGCGCGCGTCGGTGTAGCCGATCTCCCGGATCGTGTCACGCACCACCGTCTGGAACTCGACGTAGGTGCGGGTCGTGATCTCGCCGAGGACGAAGACCACGCCGTTGGTGGTCGCGGTCTCGCAAGCCACACGCGCGTCCGGATCGTCGTGCAGGATGGCGTCCAGGATCGCGTCACTCACCTGATCGCAGAGCTTGTCGGGGTGGCCCTCGGTCACCGATTCGGAGGTGAAGAGATACCCGGAATCTCGCAGGATGCTGAGCGCTGCCATCGTCGTGCCTGCCTACGTGCCGCTCTTCCATGACGAGAGGTACGCCCGTTGTTCGGGCGTCAGCTCGTCGATCCGCACGCCGAGCGCGTCGAGCTTCAAGCGCGCCACCTCACGGTCGATCGCGTCCGGCACGGGATAGACCTGCCGCCCCAGTTCGGCGTGATGGCCGACCACGTACTCGACGCTCAGCGCCTGGTTCGCGAAGCTCATGTCCATGACCGCCGCGGGATGCCCCTCGGCCGCGCCCAGGTTCACCAGGCGCCCTTCGACGATCAAGCGCAGGCGGCGGTCGCCCAGGTCGTACTCGGCGACGTCATGGCGCACCTCGCGGACCCGTCCATCGGCGAGCCGGCGCAGCGCCGGCAGCTCGATCTCCGCGTCGAAATGGCCAGCGTTGGCGAGGATCGCACCGTCGCGCATGACCCGGAAGTGCTCCTCGCGGATCACGTTGCGGTCGCCGGTGGCGGTGATGAAGATCTCGCCCCACGGCGCGGCCTCCGCCATCGGCAGCACGAGGAAGCCGTCCATCAGCGCCTCGATCGCGGGGATCGGATCGACCTCGGTGATAGCCACCAGCGCGCCCATGCCGCGGAAGCGCGAGGCGATGCCGCGGCCGACCCAGCCGTACCCGGCGACCACCACGCGGCGCCCGGCGAGCAGCACGTTGGTCGCGCGGAGGATGCCGTCGACGGTCGACTGACCGGTGCCGTAGCGGTTGTCGAAGAAGTGCTTGGTACGTGCCTCGTTCACGGCTACGACCGGATACCCGAGGGCGCCGTCCGCGGCCATCGCACGCAGCCGGATCACGCCCGTGGTGGTCTCCTCGGTCCCGGCGATCACCTCGGGAACCTGCCCGGGCCGCTCGGTGTGGAGCAGCGTCACGAGGTCGCAGCCGTCGTCCATCGTGATGACCGGACGGGTATCGGCGACCGCGTTGAGGTGCGCGTAGTACCGGTCTCGGTCCTCGCCCCGGCGGGCGAAGGTCGGGATGCCGTACTCGACCACCAGGGCAGCCGCCACGTCGTCCTTGGTCGAGAGCGGGTTCGAGGCGGCGAGCGCGATCTGCGCCCCGCCGGCCGCCAGCGTACGCATCAGGTTTGCGGTCTCGGTGGTGACGTGGAGGCACGCTGCGATGCGGATCCCCTCCAGGGGCCGCTCGCGTTCGAAACGCTCGCGGATCAGGCGCAGGACGGGCATCTCGCGCTCGGCCCACTCGATCCGGCGACGTCCGTCCGCGGCCAGGGCCGTGTCGGCGACGTCGTGGGCCGGCAAATGTGTGACGGGCATGTGTCTCTCGGGCTCCTTCGGGTTTGGACGCGGGTTCGGCTTCGAGCGTGCTCAGGGCCCGTGGCGGGCGGGGAACAGGCGTCGTATCGGCGCCATCATGCCATCCAGCGACGAGCTGCGCCGGTGGACCAGGCGCTCCGCGAAACGGCAGTGCTCGCGGTAGCCCAGGGCGCGATAGGCCGCCACCGCCGGCGCGTTGTCGGCCCGCACGTTCAGCACGACATCGTCGCACGTGCGCAGCAGCTCCTGGGTGACGGCGCTGGTCGTGATCTTGGCGAAGCCGCGGCCGCGAAAGTCGCGATGCGTCAGCACGTTGCCGACCACCGCGAGCCGCGCCTCGCGGCTGATGACGTGGGTGCCCGCCGCGGCGACGAGACGGCCGCGAACCCGCACGCCGTAGTAGACGCCTTCCACGATCGCCGCTGCGGGGAGCCAGGCGGTGAAGCCCAGGTCGTAGAGCCGGTTGAGATCGCCGATCTCGCCCGGCACGAGCCGCATGGCGAGCCCCGGGTACGGCCGGAACGTGGCGCGGTCCACCGCCATCCGGATCATCTCGGGGCCGGGATCGACGCGGTAGACGCGCTCGACCGCGGGCACGACCTCATGGCGCATCGCCATGTACGCGACGCGCGGCCGGACCAGGCCGCGCAGCACCGCCTCGACGCCATCGGGGTCCCCCATGGCGAAGACGGGCTGCGGAGCCACGCCGGCGTACTCGAGCACCACCGCGCGCGCCGTCTGCCCGTCGTAGGCCACGCCCCAGCGGGTCCGCGAGAACTCCTGGTCGTCGAGATCGCACAGGGCGTACGCGGCAAAGAGGCGGTCGCGCTCGAGGAAGGACCGCAGGAGGGCGCGATCGGTCGTGAACCGAACCGCCAGGCCGGGGTCGCGTGCACGGGCCCGGGCGAGGGTCACCACGGCGACGCGGGCGCTGGGTCGCCCGCAGCCGATGCGTCGACGGAGGCCGGTGCGTCGACGGAGAGCGGTGCGTCGGCAGCCGGGTCGGAGAGAGACACGCCCGACGCGGGGGGTGGACCGGACGGCGGGTCGGGAGCGTCGTCGAGCGATGTCTCAGGCACACGTGGTGGGACGGGTCCCGACCGGCGGCGCTCCAGCGCATCCGCCAGAGCAGCCTCGAAGGGCGGCCCGACGACCCCCAGCTCGGTCACGAAGCCACGGACCAGGGCCCCCGGCGTCACATCGAGGACCGGGTTGAACAACTGGCTCTCGGCGGGAGGCACGCGCCGGCCGTTCACGTCGGCGAGTTCGTCGACGGGGCGCTCCTCCGCCATGAAGCCCCACTCGTCGCTCACCAATGGGTCGACCGTGGCCAGCGGGGCGCAGACGTAGACCGGCACGCCGTGGCGCGCCGCGACCGCCGCGAGCGGATACGTGCCGACCGCGGCCGACAGGTCGCCGTTGCGGGCGATGCGCTCCGCACCGATGAGCACCGCATCGACGCTCCCGCGCGCGATGATGCCGGCGGCCGCCGTGTCCGCGATCACTGTGTGCCGGATGTCGAGACGCGCCAGCTCGAAGGCGGTGAGACGCGCACCCTGGAACGCCGGACGTCCCTCGGGCACCCAGACGTGGACGGGCCGTCCGCCCACCTGCACCTCCTGGATCACCGCCACCGCGGTCCCCAGCGCACCACCGGCGAGCGCCCCCACGGGCCCGTGTACGAGCAGCTCGAGGTGCCGTTCGAATGGCGTCGGCAGGACGGCGGCTCCGGCCCGCCCGATGGCCGCGTGGTCGAGCATCGCCTCCTCGGCGACCGCTTCTGCCTCTGCCCGCAGCACGTTCGCGATCAGGTCCCCCGCCGCGTGCTCGCCGACAGCCTGCCACGCCGCCAGCATGCGATCCAGCGCGGTCTCGATCGCGCGGGAGCTCGGGCGCGAGGAGCGCAGCGCGTTGATCGTCCCGTGCAGGGTCGCGGCACGGACGAACTGGCTGGAGGTACGCGTCCGCTCGGCGGCCACGAGCACGCCGTAGGCGGCCACTTGGCCGAGCACCGGGCCGCCACGCACGAGCCGGTCCCGGATGCAGGCCGCTACCTCGGCTCCCGTGTGGCAAGCCACCTCGACGAGCTCGTCGGGGAGCCGGCGCTGGTCGATCAGGATCAGCTCGCCGTCACGATACCGGTATGGGTTCCGGAACGGGACGACCGGCGGCGCGGGCGCGGGGTCCTGCAGGCCGAAGAGTTGCCCAAGCGGGTCGCCAGGGGCGGCCGGGCCGGTGCCGAGCAGCTGGTTGGTGGCCGCGAGTGACCCGCGTTGGAGGGCGGCGGCTGCCCCGACGAGTTGCGCCGCGGCCTGGATCGCCTCGCGGCTGAAGGATCGGAAGAAGTCACGCCGTCCGAGGTCGACGGGCGGCTGCGCCGCGGTGGGCGGGGGAGCCGCGGTAGAAGGCTGGCCCGGGTTGGGCGCCGCCTGCGCGCCCGGATCGCGCTCGTCCGGAGCTGCGCCCGGTGTCCGATCG
>JAKAMV010000455.1 GCA_021812735.1 Chloroflexota bacterium
TGCGTCTAGCCGGCCGCGCCGCGTATGACCAGTGGACGAACGGCCTCACGGCCTTCGTCGACAGCCCCGTGCGCAACGCGTTCCAGGCGTTCCGGGCACTCGTGTCGAGCACGGGCACGACGTTGGGCGGGGCAGGAGGCGCGCTGCAGACTCCGGAGCGGCTCGCCGCGTGGCCGATGTTCGTCGTCCCGCCCGCATGCTGGCTGCATCTCGGTGGCGGCACCGAGCGCTCCTCCCTCCCTGCCGGCCGGTCCGGGAGCGTGGCCACGTTTCCGTTCCCGGGCAACGATCCTGCATCCTCGGCCGTGCTTCGGGGCCAGGCGTTCATGCTGGTCGTCTTCCACGATCGTCCGGAGGTGCGCCGTGCCGTCGGGGCCATGCTGTCCGCCCCGCCTGCTGCCGTGCTCGACTCGCTCGCACGTGCCGGGATGTGGTCGGCGGTGCCCGGGGCGAACGGGCCAGAGCTCGATGCCACGCGGACGCTCGAGGGAGATCGGCTGAACGCCGCGCTCCGCGATGGGACCTTCCGGGTCGCCGCCTCCGATCTCATGCCGACGGCGGCCTCCATCGCGTTCAACCAGGGCATCCTCACGTACCTGACCCGGGGAGAGGACAGCCTGGGGGACGTCCTGGTGGGCATCGACCGCAGCTGGAGCGCGGCAACGTCGGGGGGTCCGTCCGATGGATCCGGGGGCTAACCGGTTCCTGGCCCGATGCAAACCCGCCCCGCGCAGGCTCGTCGTGACCCCGGGCGCTCGGAGACCCGGGCGTCGAGGCAAGGGAAGGCGGTGCGTCATGGGACGCTTGATGACATCGGTCGCAGCAGTGGCGCTGCTCGCGTCCGCGTGCGGCAGCGCGGCCACCAGCGCCGCACCGTCCGCCGCGGCGCCGGCACCGACCGCGACAGCGGCGCCCGCCACGGCGACCCCGACTCCCGCCGCATCCGCGACGGCCATCGCGGTCAAGGTCACGTTCGACGGGAAGACGTGCACGTACGCCGGTCCCTCGGTCGTGCCATCCGGAGCCGTGCTCGATTGGTCGATGGAGAACACGCCGGAGGCGTTCAAGTCCACGAAGGGCGCCGGACTGATCGTCCTCCCGGTCGCCGAGGGGACCAGCTGGGACGAGATCGTCGGGTACACATCCACGCACAAGTCCTCGGAGATCCCTGACTGGGCGCTCGTGCCGGGTTCTGGCGCCTACAACGGTGTGGACGGTCTGGGCGAGATGAAGATGATGGTCCCCGTCTACCCGCAGATCGGCGCGGATGGGACGGTTGAGTACGTGAACTCGGGCCAGACGATGACGACGACCCTGACACGTGCCGCGTACTACGTCGGCTGCCACACCTCCGAAGAGGACACCGACTGGGCCTACCCGGGGGCCCTCCTGCAGGTGATCACGGGCTGACAGCCGAACGGGCAGGCGATCTCGTCGGGGGCGCCCGGTTCCCTCCGGGCGCCCCCGGCGTGTCAGGCATCGCCGGTCAGGTTCGAGCACTGGCTGGACGAGCCCGACTGCGCGAGGAAGCTCGAGTCCTATCTCTATGAACTCGTCTCCGGCGGAGGCATGTCGGTTCCGACGGTTCCGTCGGCTACCAAGCCCGATCCTGGGGGCAGTCATTCGCTCCTCGCTGATGGACACTGGGTCCCCTGCACCGGGCGGGAGTGCCCGAGATAGCGGGAGACTTCGTCGACAAACGCATGCCCGTAGCCCATCCGGTCGATGGGCTGCTGCCTATGTAACTGGGGCAGCGCCGACCTGGGCGAGGAAGGCCGGGACGGCGAAGTAGAAGCGGCCACGTGCGATCTGCTCGTCGCGGAAGTCGTACACGACGCAGATCGGCGCGCGGAAGTCGCGGCCCGTGGCGGGGGTGCCCGCAAACTCGCCGATATGGCGCCCGACGACCATCCCTTCCAGCATGCCGTGCTCGTCGTCGACGATGAGGGTCCGGTTCTCGAACGTCGCGTCGAAGGCGACCTCGTAGAACCAGTGCAGCATGCCGGCGACTGCCTCCCGCCCGATCCACTCCAGCCCACTCGACATGTCGGTGAAGACCGCGTCGCTGCCAAGGTACTGCTCGTCGTACCCCCGCATGCCCGGCATCAAGCCGCTGCCCCGGGGAGGTCGAGCGCCCGAGTACTGAGCGAAACGAGCCCACACCATGAACGGACGGTGAAGGTGAAGGCCCTGCCGGATCGCCAGCAGCGACGACTCCTCGCTGGACATCGCGGCCGCTCAAGAAGAGGCGTTGTTCTTTGGCGCGAACGGGCTGCTCCGATCGGGAACCTTCATTCACAGAGGTCTGATCGCCACCGCTGAACCTCACGGCCGGCGGGAGACGTGCAGGGCGCCGCGCCCGGCGATTGAAGGCGCATCCCCCATCCGGGGGACCCCATCACCTGAAGATCCGACCCCGTAGTCGTCGGGCGGCCGATGGTTCGCGTCCCTGCCGCGACCGACACTTCCGGCAGGTCCGGTGGCAGAACACCGGCAGCTCGGAGACAACCCCATGACCATCGCATCGCCGACAGGCTCAGCACCGCTCGACGCGCTGCCTGCGTTCGATGTCACCCCGGACCCCGTCGTCGAGCTTCGCGGCGTCGGCAAACGCTACGGTGCGGTGGAGGCGCTCCGCGGCGTCGACCTGACGATCAGTCACGGTGAGATCACCGCCATCCTGGGCCCCAACGGCGCGGGCAAGACCACGGCCCTCTCCCTCATCCTGGGCCTGCGCCACCCCACCGCGGGCACGGTCCGGCTCATGGGGCTGCCGCCCGACGATCCGGGTGCCCGGGCTCGCGTCGGCGCGATGCTCCAGGAGTCGGGCGTTCCCCCGATGCTGACCGTCGCCGAGCTGGTCGAGCTCTTCTCCAGCTACTACCCGCATCCCCGGCCCGCGGCCGATGTCATCGCCGCGGCCGGGATGACAGGCCTCGAGGGTCGCCGCGCGGGCAGACTGTCCGGAGGCCAGCGCCAGCGCCTGTTCTTCGCGCTCGCGCTCTGCGGCGACCCCGAACTCGTGGTCCTCGATGAGCCGACCACGGGCCTCGACGTCGAGAGCCGCCGCCGCTTCTGGGACGTGGTCACGGAGCTGGCCCGGCGTGGCGTCACCGTGCTCTTCGCCACGCATCTGCTCGAGGAGGCCGACGCCCTCGCCACCCGCATCGTCGTGATCAGCCATGGCGAGGTCGTGCGCGACGGCACACCCGCCCAGGTGAAGGCGCAGGCGGGCGGCAAGACG
The DNA here is from genome assembly GCA_021812735.1 of Chloroflexota bacterium. The sequence continues at coordinate 3,245 of JAKAMV010000455.1, forward strand.
ATCCACGTCCGCGCCGACCTCGACCCCGCAGCCGTCGCAACCTGGCCGGGGGTGGTCCGCGTCCAGCGGATCGGGTCGCGCCTGGAGATCGTGGCGACCGACGCCGAGACGGTCCTGGGACGGCTGTTCAACGGAACGCCGCACATCGAAGAAGTCACCGTCGAAGAGCGGGCGCTGGAGACGGCGTTCCTCGACCTCGTGAAGGAGACCCAATCGTGACCACGCTCTCGCTGGCCGGCCTGACCCGACCCGGCGCCACGCACCCGCACCTGCGGTCGTTCGTGCTGCAGTCACGCGCGGAGCTGCGCCGCCACCTTCGCGCGCCGGACTTCGCGATGGCCTCCATCGCCCTGCCGATGTTCTTCTACCTCATCGTCGGCATCTCGCGGGCCGCGGAGCCCGTGCCCGGAGGCGGGACGGTGGGCGGCTACCTCGTCGTCGTCTTCGGGATCTTCGGGGTGCTCAGCATGGCACTCTCCGGGATCGGCCACACGATCGTCGACGAGCGCGCCCGGGGCGACCTGCGGCTCGTCCGCGTCACCCCGATGCCGGCGGCCGCATACCTCGCCGCGAAGCTCCTCTTCGTCCTTGGCGCCTCGGCCGCGATCATCGGCCTGCTGGGCATCGAGGGCGCGATCACGGGTGCCCGGATGCCGCTGGGCACCTGGCTCGCCACGTCGCTGCTCCTCCTCGCCGGCTCGATGGCGCTCGCGCCCATCGGCTTCCTGGTCGGCTTCCTGGTTCGCCCCGGGAGTGCCGGGGCGGTGAACCTGCTGGTCCTGATGCCACTCTCGCTCACCGCCGGTGTGTTCATGGACGTCCACGAGCTTCCGTCGGCGGTCCGCCAGGTCGCCGAGCTCACGCCCACGTATCACCTGTCCATGCTGGCGCAGTCGATGGCCGGGCTGCCGATCCCGGTGCAGCCGATCGTCGACCTGGCCTGGGTGGCCGGGTGGGCCATCGCATCGGCGACGGCCGCGATGCTCGTCTACCGCCGGCACGTCGCAAGCCAGTTCGCGTAGCTGACGAGGAGCCTACGATGACGCGGATGAGCGTGGTGCCCGCGTCGTCCTCGGGACCGACCGTCGCAGCCGCCGAACACGCGGCGGCGATCGGTGGTCCGTCCGACGTGTGGGTGCGCACCCTGCCGCTGTGGCACGCGTGGAACCTCGCGACGATCGTCCTCGCGACCGCGCTCGCCCTGCCCTCCTGGCACATGACCGTCGCGGCGATGGCGGCTTCCATGGCGCTGGCCGGCCTGCTCCTCGCCCTGTACGTGGTGATGTTCCTGCGGCGATCCGGCGAATGGGGTTGGTGGTTCCCGTACGCCATGCCCTATGCCATTGCCGTGGCGGTCTGCTTCGGGGTGCTGCTCCAGCTCAACCCCTACTTCGCGTACCTGGAGTTCTCGCTCTACCCGCAGATCTTCTTCCTGCTCTACGCCAGGCGACCGGCCGTCCTGGTCGGCGCGTCCGGCCTGGCGATCGCCCTCGTGCTCTCGGAGCTCTCCCTGTACGGCTGGCGGTTCGATGCCGCGGCACCCCACGTGTTCTCGGATCTCGCGCAGATCGCCTTCGGGTTCGCGATCTCGCTGTGGATCGGGGCCATGGCGCGCCAGAGCGCGGAGCGCCGGCAGCTCATCGACGAGCTCGAGCGAACGCGACGCCAGCTCGCCGCGGCCGAACGTCAAGAGGGGGTCCTCGAAGAGCGCGGCCGGTTGGCCCGCGAGATCCACGACACGCTCGCCCAGGGGTTTGCCAGCGTGGTCGCCCATCTCGAGGCCGCCGACGTCTCGCTCGATAGCGATCCGCCGCGGACACGGATCCACCTCCGCGAGGCCGAGGGCGTCGCCCGTGCCAGCCTGACCGAGGCGCGGGGTCTGGCCTGGGCGCTGCGACCCGACGCGCTCGCCGGCGGCGGGCTCCCGAGCGCGATCGAGCGGGTCGCGGCAGCCGCCGCACAGGGAGGGCCGGCCACGGATGTCACGGTCACCGGGACCGTCCGCGCCCTCCACCCCGACGTGGAGGTGACGCTGCTGCGCGCCGCGCAGGAAGCGCTCGCCAACGTGCGCCGCCACGCATCGGCCCGTCACGTGACGGTGACGCTTTCCTACTTCCCCGACCAGGTGACCCTCGATGTGGCCGACGACGGACGGGGCTTCGACCCGGCCACGGCGACTCCCGGGCCCGCCGGCGGGCTCGGCCTCCCCGGCATGCGCGAGCGAGCCGAGGTGCTGGGCGGCAGCGTGGTGGTGGAGAGCGCGCCCGGCGAAGGCACCACCGTCGCGGTCAGCCTGCCAGCGCCATCGGCCTCCCCCGAAACCGCTCGGGAGGTGGTGGCGCCATGACCCCCATTCGCCTGCTCATCGTGGATGATCATCCGGTGGTCCGCACGGGCCTGCGGGGCATGTTCGAGACCGACCCGGGCTTCGCGGTGGTGGGTGAGGCGGCGGACGGGGCCCAGGCGATCGAGCAGGTGGTCGCGACTGACCCGGACCTCGTGCTGATGGACCTGCAGATGCCGGTCCTCGATGGCGTGGGGGCGATCGCGCGCATCCGACAGCTCGCCGACCCCCCGCCCGTGCTGGTGCTCACGACCTACGACTCGGACAGCCAGATCCTGCGTGCGGTCGAGGCCGGGGCGGCCGGGTATCTGTTGAAGGACGCGCCCATCGAGACGTTGTTCGCCGCCGTCCGCAGCGCGGTATCCGGGGGATCTCCGCTCGCTCCCTCGGTCGCCGCCCGCCTCATGCACCGCCTGGCGCCCGTGCCCGTCGGTGGTGCGGAGGCCTTGTCGGGGCGCGAGCTCGAGGTGGTCGCACTGGTGGCGCGTGGCGCGTCCAACAAGGAGATCGCCCATCAGCTCCACATCAGCGAGGCGACCATCAAGACGCACCTCGCGCACATCTTCGAGAAGCTCGGCGTGGCCGATCGGACATCGGCGGTCACCCGGGCGATTGAGCGAGGGCTGATCGAGCTGCCGCGCGGCTGACGGTCGGCGGTCCACGGGAATCAGGGACTTTCTTCCTGCCCGCGCACGAGGTCGACGACGAGACCTGGGAACGGGTCCTGGCCGTCATTGGCGACACGCTGGACTCGGGGTTCGGGATGGAGGACCCACAACACCTGCCCATGACTGAGTACGCGCTTGCGGACAGGACGAGGGCCCCCTGATGTTCGATCAACTCGTACACCTGCTGGCCCGGGAGGGCGACGCGGGAGTTGAACGCCCGGCGGATCCGACCGAGCGTGGGTTGGACCTCGACGACCTGAGTCGCGCGACGATGCTCAACCCAGACCCCGACAGCGCTGCGCGTCGCGAGAGCCGCCAGGTTGGGCTCCGCCATCCACCGGCACGGGCTCCGCGGTCCCCGTGGTAGGGTACGAAGGCAGTCCCCGAGCGGGCGGGAGTAGCTCAGTTGGCAGAGCGGCAGCCTTCCAAGCTGCATGTCGCGGGTTCGAGACCCGTCTCCCGCTCCACTTCACTCGGTTCGTGGTCGCCACGCGTGATGCTCACCGGACCCAGCGCTGGCTCACCCTGCGAGTTCGACTGTCGACGCTCGGTCGAGACTGAACACTCCGCGCCGGTCCAAACCCGCCGCTCGTGGATCCCGCGCTCTGGGAGCAGGTTCAGCACATCCGGGCGGTCGGCCGGACGCACGACGGGTGGCCGCGGACGTCGAGGCGGCCGTACGCGCTCACGATGCTCCACTGTGCTGCCTGCGGCCGCCCGGTTCGCCGCCGCGGCGCTGGCGTTACCTGACCGCCTCGTAGTGGAGGAGGATCTCCTTGTTCTTGCCCGGCTTCGTCTCGACCAGACTGAGCGTGGTCTGACCGTCCATCGGACCCCAGTACCGAGGACCCTTCCCATAGACCACGGGCATCACGAAGAACCAGTAGTCGTCGGCGAGATTGCGGCGGAGGCACTCCCTGACCACCGCGGGACCCCCTTCGAGCATGATGTTCCCGCCCTTCTCCCGCCTCAGCTTCGCCAGAATCTCGGAGAGATCCCCGCTCAGGATCCTCGAGTTCTCCCAGTCGGTGGACGCAAGCCGGTGCGAGAGGCAGACCTTGTCGACGCGGTCCAGGTACCGTCGATAGTCGAGGAGCCAGGCCGCCTCGCCCGGCACGAGCGCCTTTTCGCTCCACGTCCGCTGATGCCCCAGGAAGGATCTCCGGCCCATGACGACCGTCGTGACGTCGTCGAACCGGTCGTACCACATGTTTCGAAAGAGCGGGTTGGGCTCAGTCGAGGGCGGACCCGACGTCGGATACTCGGGAAAGGCACCGCGGCCGTCCAGGGTCATGTACACGTTTGCGGTGATCTTCCGCATCGTCTCGTCCTCCGAGCCTCTTGCCCCACGCCGCGGATGCTTCCTTCGAGGCACCGAAGCATACGCACGGAGCTCCTCGTAGCGTTCATCAGCGACGAGGTCGGATGTCCTGCTGCTGACCGAGCAGCTCCAGCCGTCCGCTCGTCCTGGCCGGCCGCTTCAATCGATGTCACGGAGGCGGCGGCTCAGTCGCCGGGTCGCCGTCTGAACCAGCTCGCTCGCGGTGATCGACGCCTGGCGGGTCCGGAGCAGGCATCAG
>JAKAMV010000456.1 GCA_021812735.1 Chloroflexota bacterium
CACCGCGCTGTGCGGGAACTCGCCCACGATCTCCTGCTGCCTGGGGTGCACGACGGCGTCGTGCACGATGGACACGACGTAGACGACGGCCAGCGCCGCGGGAATGGTCCAGAAGTAGGCCGCGGTCGGCCGGCGGAAGCCCCAGGCCGACAGCCGGCGGCCGGCCACGCGCACGGAGAAGAACCACGCCGCGACGGTCTGCCAGCCGTAGATCACGAGCGAGGTGACGACCAGAGCGATGGCCGCACCGGTCGTCACCTTCGCGCCAGCTGCCGCGCTCGAGGCGACGCCGAGCGACGCCAGGTAGAGCAGGAGCTCCGGGCCGAAGCCCACGGCCAAGTGCTCGAACTCGCCATCAAGGGCAGCGACCCGTCGCTTGGCTTCACCGCGCCCGAGACGCTCATCGCGGCCTTCGGTGCCTGCATGCTCTCGAACGTCACCCGCGGCGCAGCGGAGCTTGGGCTCCGCGTCGACGAGGCGAGCGTGCTCTTCGACGGCGCGAAGCGGACCGAGCCCCTGGGCATCGACCCGCTGCGCTACCAGCTGGTCATCCGCAGCCCCGAGCCCCCCGCGGCGCTCGAGGAGCTCTACCGCCGGGCGACGACCGACGGGACGGCGACGAACGCGCTCTTGGGCGGTATGACGCCGGAGGGCGAACTGATCGTCGAAGCGCCGACAGGCACCTCGACGCGACCGGAGTCGTTGTGAGCGACGTCGACGAACATCCCACCGGAGCTGGTCGCGTGAGCACGCCCCGCCTGGGCGGCGTGCACCCGGCCGCCATCCTCGCCGTGCTCGACGTCGCCGGGCTGCTCATCGCGGGCTACCTCGCCTCGGTCGAGCTCGCCGACCAGCTGCCCTACTGCGGCGTCCTCCACGGCTGCCAGGAGGTCGCGCTGAGCTCGTACAGCCGGGTCGGGGGCATCCCCGTCGCGGTCTTCGGCGTGATTCTCTCGACCGTGCTGCTCAGCCTCGCGCTGCTGTGGTGGCGCACCGACGACCGGCAGCTCCTCGCCGGGCACTACGGGCTCTCCCTCGTCGGGGTGGTGTTCGAGGGCTACTTCACGTTCCTCGAGCTGTTCGTGATCCGCGCCGTCTGCGTGTGGTGCGCCGCGTACGGGGTCTCGCTCCTGCTGCGATTCCTGGTCGCGCTCGCGATCTGGAGGCGCCCGTCCCTCGTTGTCGAGGGCGGAGGGTGAGCGGGAGGCTCGCCGCTCGTCCTCGCGGGTCGCCCGACTTGGCATCGGCGCAAGACCGTCTCTCGCCGCTTTCAGGCTGACGGCCCGGGCAGGCGGGCCCCGGGCGTCAACGCGGCAGTGGCGCGACGGCCCCCGACTCCCTGACTTGGGGTGGTCCACAGCAGGGGGTCGCGTCCTCGGCCCCCGCAGCCTGCGTTCCCGCGGCGGCCTCGACGATGCCCTCGAGGCTGCGGACGAGACGCTCGAGTGCGTCCCGGTCAAGGTGGTAGTGGACGAAGGACGCCTCGCGGTGCGCGGTGACGAGCCCGGCCTCGCGAAGGACTCGGAGGTGGTGCGAGACCGTCGGCTGGGAGACGCGGCCGAGGATGCGGAAGCCGCACCCGCAGACCTCCCCGGTCGCCGCCAGCTCGCGGACGATGTCGAGCCGGACGGGGTTCGCGAGCGCAGCGAAACCGCGGGCTTCCGCCCCCGGTTCGACGTGCGACCTGTTCATCGGCAACCCCTGCCTGCGGGCGACGAGCTGGGCGGGCCTGCGGCGATCTCGGCGACTGGGATCTTGGTATGCGTGGAGCGACTCCTGCGTGACGCGAGGATCAAGTCTGCTGCCGGGTCCGCGACCAACCTGCAGCACCACACTCCACGATGGTTCATCCTTCACTGAGGTGTAAGGGCTCATCGACGGCAAATCGGCGACAATCGGCCCGACTCCAATGGCGGCGCTTGACCTTCGAGCCGCTTCATGGTCTACGCTTTCGGGCATGCGCATCGCCATCTTCTCCGACGTCCACGCGAACCTCCCGGCGCTCGAGGCCGTGCTCGAGGACATCGACGGCGCGAACGTCGACGCGAGGTACGCCCTCGGGGACCTGGTCGGCTACGCCCCGTGGCCCAACGAGGTGCTCGAGCGCCTCCAGGCCGAGGGATTCCCGATCGTCATGGGCAACTACGACGACGGCACCGGCTTCGACCGCGACGAGTGTGGCTGCGCCTACGTCAAGGAGCGGGACAGGGCGGAGGGCGACGCCGGCTTCGCCTGGACGAAGGCGCAAGTGACCGGGGCGAACAAGGCCTGGCTGCGCACGCTCCACCCCCAGGTCCGCTTCGAGGCCGACGGCAAGCGGTACCTGCTGGTCCACGGCAGTCCCCGCCGGATCAACGAGTACCTCTACGAGGACAAGCCCGACGAGACGTTCGCCCGGATTGGCGCCGGCGCGGACGCCGACGTGATCGTGTGCGGCCACACCCACAAGGCGTACGACAAGACTGTCGAGCGCTGGCGGTTCATCAATGTCGGGTCTGCCGGCAAGCCCAAGGACGGCGACCCGCGCGGCTGCTGGGCGCTGCTGGACACCGCCACCGGCGGGGTGGAGTTCCGCCGCACGCCCTACGACGTCGAGCGGGCGGCGCAGGCGATCGAGGCCACCGAGCTGCCGGCCGAGTTCGCGACGCAGATCCGCGAGGCCCGAGGCTACCTGTGAGGATCGCCGAGCTCGCGCGACGGGTCGGGATCGCGCCGTCGGCGGTTCGCTGGTACGAGCAGACGGGTGTGCTCCCCGGCGCCGAGCGCCGGCCGAACGGGTACCGCGACTACGCGGACGCGGACGTCGCGCGGCTTCGCCTCGTCGTCGCGCTGCGCCGGCTCGGACTCGGCCCCGAGGACGCGGGGCGGCTGGCGCGCCTCTGCCTCGAGCGGGGCGAGGTCGACGCCGACCTGCGCCCGCTCCTCGACGAGCAGCGTGCCGCGATCGCACGCCAGCGCGCGGACCTCGACCGGCTCGAGGGCGAGCTGGTCGACCTCGAGTCAACCATCCACGGCGCGGCAAGGCCCCTGGCCGGTGCGCGCGGCGCGGAGCGACCCTCCAGTGTTCTCTTCGTCTGCCGCCACAACAGCGCGCGGAGTCAGATCGCAGAGGCGCTCCTGCGCGACTACGGCGGCGCGGACTTCGAGGTCGCCTCCGCCGGCACGGAGGCCGGCGCGGTCGATCCGCTCACCGTCCGGGTCCTGGGGGAGGCGGGGATCGACTGGTCGGGCGCGACCGCCAAGCCCATCACGCAGTTCCTCGACCGGCGCTTCGACTACGTCGTGACGGTCTGCGACCGCGCGCGCCAATGCCCGACCTTCCCGGGGTCCGAGAACACGCTCCACTGGGGCCTCGACGATCCGGCGGAGGTCGAGGGCGACCCGGAGCGCCGCCTCGCCGCGTTCCGTTCCACGATGCTCGAGATCTCGCTCCGCCTCCACCCGTTCATCGAGATCGCGCGCCGGACGGCCCTTACCTCGCGCCCCATGGATGGTGGCGAGGCGTTCCGGTGACCTTGGGCAGCCTGTAGAGACGGCCGGACCATCCACAACCGGATGCTGTAGCCGCACGCGCCGGGCCGCGCGTGTACCCGCCAGGGCGGTCAGCGGGCGGACGCGGCCTCGACCGGACGCACCACCAGGACCGGGCACGGCGCGTACTGGGCGACGCGTGCAGACACGCTGCCGTGCAGGATGCGGGCGAGGCCCGTGCGCCCGTGCGTGCCGACCAGGATGAGGTCCGCCGGCCAGTTCGCCGCCTCGAGGAGAATCGCGCCGCTGGCGTTCTCCACGGGCCGCTCGACGAGCACCTGCTCTGCGCGGACGCCGGCGCGCAGCGCAGCGATCCACGCCCGGTCGATGACCTCCCTGCCCTCCGCGCGCGCCTCGTCCGCGGCCTCCTCGAGGTCCGGCAGGATGAGCCCCACGGACTTCGGGGTTGGGTCGACGACGTGCAGGATCCGGAGGTCGGCGCCTTCGTCGGTCGCCAGCCGCGCCGCCATCGCGAGCGCCGAGTCGGACGACCCGTCGCCGTCGACCGCCACGAGGATCCTCTTCTGGGCCCGCTGTGCCGTCATCGGTTGCTCCTGCCCGGCGAGCATGCGCGGCGGGCCATGCCTAGCGCCAGAGTCGTGCGCCGGGCAGCCGCAGACCGATCGGACCCTTGTGCGGGAGGTGCGGGCAACTGGCGATCACTTCTCCGGTTGCCTCAGCAGGACCCCGCCTTGTGCACCGCCGAACCAGACGCCACACTGCGCGGCATGAGGACCGCCCGGGCGAGCGGCCGGCGCGCGCGGCGCGTCCCGTCCTACGACACCTGCGACGCCGCGCCGTCGGCGCGCTGATCCTCGCCGCCGCATGCTGGGGCGCCGGCACGGCCGTCAGCAAGCAGGCCGTCGCCGAGGTCCCGCCGCTTTCGCTCCTGCCCGTCCAGCTCGCGGTCAGCCTCGCCTTCATCGGCGTGATCGCGCGCCGCCGCGGGGAGCACCTGCCGACGGGACCCGAGGGCCGCCTGTTGGGCCGCCTCGGCCTCCTCAACCCAGGGCTCGCCTACGCGCTGAGCCTGGTCGGGCTGACCATGATCACCGCGAGCCTGTCGGTCCTCCTGTGGGCGGTCGAGCCGGTCCTCATCCTCGTCCTCGCCGCGCTCGTGCTGCGCGAGCGGCCGGGCTGGGCGCTGGTCCCCCTCTCGGCCGTCGCGGTCGCCGGGCTCGCCCTCGTTCTCTACGACCCGTCGGCCTCCGGTGCAGCCCTCGGCGTCGTCCTGACGGTCGCGGGCGTGGGCTGCTGCGCCGCCTACACCGTCGCGACCCGGCGCTGGCTGCCGGAGGCCGACTCGACCCTCGGCGTGGTCGTCGCCCAGCAGGCGCACGCTCTCGCGTTCGCCCTCGGGCTTCTCGTCGCGGGCGGGCTCGCCGGCCTCCCCGTGCTGCCGTCATCGTTGACGGCTGCCGGGGTCCTGAGCACGATCGCGTCCGGCCTCGTCTACTACGGCCTGGCCTACTGGTGCTACCTGACCGGGCTCCGCTCGGTCCCGGCCTCGGTCGCCGCCGTGTCCTTCTACCTGATCCCGGTCTTCGGGGTGGGCGCCGCGTTCCTGTTCGGCGAGCGCCTCGGGCCGGCGCAGTGGGCGGGGGCGGCGGTCGTGGTCGGCGCAGTCGCGTTGATCACGGTGCGAACCGCGGGCTCGCCACGGGATCGCGCGGTCGCTGTTGGGTCCTCGGACCTGGCGGCCAATCTGTAGGGGGCGAACCGGAGAAGGACTTCGGCCGACAGCCGCCACAGCAGGACCGCGCCCGACGCGGTCTCGACCGCGGAGTCGACGCCGAATCCGACGAGCGCGACCGATCCGGCGAGAAGGCCGGCAACGATGGCGATGACGCCCTACGCGACGTTCGTCCGGATCGCCCGGACTGACGCGGGTTTGCAACGGACTGGGGGCCCGAGTTCGTGGGTTTCGTCCTAGGCGTCGGCGGCCGTCCCAACTACGGTAGCGACATGACCGTTCCGAAGTCTCCGATCATTGATCCCGAGGGGCTCGGACCCGCGGCGGTCATCAATCCGAAGGAAGCCGAGCTACGGGCCGAGTCCAACCCTCTGACGCGCTTCGCGAAGATGCTTGGCCCGGGACTGATCACCGGGGTGTCGGACGACGATCCCTCGGGCATCGGAACCTACGCCCAGGCGGGAGCCCAGTTCGGTTTTGCGACTCTCTGGACGACGTTGGCGATGCTGCCACTGATGACCGCCGTCCAGTACATATGCTCGAAGATCGGCCTCCTCACGGGCCGCGGCCTTGCCGGGGTTCTGCGCGAACACTATCCCCGAGCGGTCCTCTATCCGTCGGTGATCGCCCTCGTGATCGCCAACACCCTGAACGCCGGCGCCGATATTGGCGCGATCGCCGCGGCAATCAACCTGCTCGTCCCGATCCCAGCGATCGTGTTCATCGTGCCCGTGAGCGTCGGCCTGGTCGCCCTCCAGGTGTTCGGCTCGTATCGGTTGATCGAAAGGGTCTTCAAGTGGCTCGCCCTGGCCTTGCTCGCCTACATCGGCGCGGCGCTGTTTGCCCGACCGGACTTCGCCAAGCTCGTGGCCGGGACGTTCGTGCCAACCATCCGCCTCGACTCGGCGTATCTCGGTATCCTGGTCGCGCTCCTCGGCACGACGATCTCGCCGTACCTTTTCTTCTGGCAGGCGAGTCAGGAGGTCGAGGAGGAGATCAGCATCGGGCGGACTCGTCTCCGGCAGCGCGAGGGAGCGACGAAGTTCGAGCTGCGGTTCGCCCTCATCGACACCATCGTCGGGATGACCTTCTCCGAGATCGTCGCCTACTTCATCATTCTGGCCACCGGCGCCACGCTGTTCGTCGCGGGCAAGACGCAGATCGCCTCGGCGACCGACGCGGCCCAGGCGCTCAGGCCGCTCGCTGGCGACGCCTCGGCATTCCTGCTCGCGGTCGGGCTCATCGGCGCGGGCGTGCTGGCGGTCCCGGTGCTGACCGGTGCGGCGGCCTATGGGGTCAGTGAGGCGTTCGGGTGGCGATCCGGTCTCGATCGTATGCCTGGCCGCGCACCCCAGTTCTATGCCGTCATCGTCGCGGCGACGATCGTCGGGATGGCCATCAACTTCCTCGGGCTCAACCCGATCACCGCGCTGGTCCTGAGCGCCATCCTCAACGGGATCATCGCGGCGCCCCTATTGGTTCTCGTGATGCTGATCTCGAACAATCGGCGAGCGATGGGCGACCGGACGAACGGGCGTCTCCTCAACGTGCTCGGCTGGACGACGACCCTTGTAATGGCGGCGGCCGCGGTGGCGCTGATCGTGCTTACGGTCTTCCGGCCGGGCTAGTCGAACTCATTCGCGCCGCGTCTCACAAGGAGAGGCGACCAAGTACTCCGGACTCGATAAGGATGACCGTGCCGATGAGCATGAACACCCCCGGCACGATCCAGAGCCAGTAGCGCTGCACCACGGCGATCACCTTGGTGTGGGAACCGAGCCAGGACCCCGCGAGGCACCAAAGCGCGATGAGCACCGCGAATACCGCGACGGTGATCAGACTCTCCGTCAGTGCGCTGGTGCGGAACAGCGGGGTGTAGACCGAGATGTTGTCAGCCCCGTTGGCGATCGTTACCCCGATCACCGCCACCAGCCCGCTGGCCACCACTGGTGCGGGCGGATCCTCGGGACCACGAGTGCGAATGGCCTTCATCAGGCCGCGAACGCCGAGCGCGAAGGGCACCAGACCAACGAGACCGACCCACTTGTCCGGCACGACGGTCAGCCCGAGGGCCGCGAACGCCGACGCAAGAACGAGGACAGCGACGCCGACGTACTGCCCCGCCCAGACTTGCCAGATCTTTGGCTTGCCCGCCGCCCGGGCGGACAGGAACAGCACCGTCAGCACAATGATGTCGTCGATGTTGGTGCCCGCGAACAGCCCGGCCGCTGTGGCCACAGTACGCAAGGGATCCACGCGGGACAGGCTATCTGGTTCCGACGGCAGATCCGAAGTCGTGTCGCCGGCCTTATGCGTCGCGCCGCTCGGACGACAATGGGGCCCGCTACTGAGGCTCCAGTCCCGGAACCACGGCCTATGATCCCTCCGCGTCCTGATCCCAGATGTTAGGCGGAGTCACATGGCCGAGTACAAGATCGACGCGACGGGCACGGCGGTCGCGATCCAGATCACCGGCGTCGGCGATCGGCAGGGCGAGCTGCTGCAGGCCTTCGGCGAGTGCGCGGAGGGTCGGTGCTCGTGCCCGACCGACGAGTACGAGAAGCTCGCGGCGATGGACGTCCAGCCGGGCGAGGACCGGATCGACATCC
>JAKAMV010000457.1 GCA_021812735.1 Chloroflexota bacterium
TCGGCCTCCCGGCGATGCCCCCGCTCGAGCTGGCACCGGACGATGTCGTGGCCGAGGGGCAGGCCGATGTCGAGAATCCATCGCCGGCCGAGGGGGCTGCACCCGCCGAGGAGCCGGCGCCGGCCGCGGCCGCGGCGGAGGCGCTGCCGGCCGCGGCCCAGGCCGAGGAGCTGGCGCCGGCCGAGGTCGCGGCGGAGGCCGAACCGGTCGTGGCGCAGGCCGAGGTGGCGGCGCAGGCCGAGGTGGCGGCGCCGGCCGAACCGGTCGTGGCGCTTCCGGCCGCGGCCCGGGCCGAGGAGCTGGCGCCGGTCGAGGTCGCGGCCCAGGTCGCGGTGCCGCTCGAGCCGGCCGCGGCGGTATCGGCCGCGGAACCGCCCGCCGCGGAGTCGGCTCCCGCAGCGCCGGCCGAGGCCGTCCGTCCCACGGCGGAACCGCCCGCCGCGGAGTCGGCTCCCGCAGCGCCGGCTCCCGCAGCGCCGGCCGAGGCCGTTCGTCCCGCGGCCACGCGTCCCTCGATCGGCGCCGGTTGGCTCACCGTTGCACCGGACGATTCCCGGCCGCCCGCCACGACGCAGGACCCGGTGTGGCCCACCACCGGCCGGCCGCCGATGGTCGGGATGCTCGCCGGGCGCAGGCTGACGCCGCCGAGCGATCCCGCGGCCCTGTGGGCCGCCTCGGCCCAGGAGGTGCTCAGCGGCGGACCCCGCCCGTCCGGCGCGGGGCAGCGTCGCGCGGCCGGCCCGGCCACACCGCAGCCCTGCGTCAACTGCGGCCTCCCGCTGTCCGTCAACGCCCGGTTCTGCCGCCGCTGCGGGTCTCGCCAGGGCTAGGTCTGGCCGCTCGTGCCCGGGCCGCCCCGACCGCACGGGCCGGCCGGGTCGCGCCACGCGCCACGTCGCCGACCGCCACCCTGACCCGGGGACGCCGACCAGCCGCAACTACCCGCGTCGCGCCCCGACCACCGGACCCAGCCTCGAGCGCACCTCGGTCCAGGCCGCGCCGAGAAGCAGGATGTTGAACGCGATCGAGAGCCAGGCAAGCAGGGCGAAGATGGCGAGTGCCGTGCCGTACACGGCCCACAGGCCCATCAGGCGCGGCGCGATGAACACGTACACCTGCGTGAACACCGCCAGGGTCAGCCCCACCACGCCGGCCGGGACCAGCAGTGCCCTCCAGGCGATCTGCTCGCTGGGCACGAAGCGATAGCACAGCGCCACGGCCACGGCAAACGCCGCCACCGAGACGAGCGGCCCGACCGCCTGGAGCACCGCAGCCGGCGCGGCCTCGAGGTTGACCCCGCCGGGCGCGAGCTGCGTGAGCCACGAGACGATCGACCCCAGCGCGACGAGGCCCACGGGCAGCAGGACCAGGACCAAGGTCAGCGCCACGCCCCGCAGCGTCTGGGCGACCGGGTTCCGGCGGGGCGCCCCGCGGAAGATCCGCGAGATTGCCGTGTCCAGGTTCGCGTAGAAGCGGCTCGAGCCCCAGACCAGCGTCACCACCGCGAAGATCCCGGTGGGCAGGGCGCCGGAGCCGACCCCGGTCAGCGCCAGCGCGGCAAGGTCCTCGAACGGCGGCAGAACCTGCGCGACGGCCGCCACCAGCTGGCTCTGGATGCCCGGCTCGCGGACGACGAACCCCATCACCGCCACCGCGAGCAAGAACGCCGGCAGTAGGGCGAGCAGCGAGGTGTAGGCGAGGCCGCCCGCCACGAGGCTGCCGCCCGCCCGGTCGTACGTGTCCATGACCGCCCGCAGGCGCGTCACGCCGGGGTGGCCGCCGAGCCGCTCCGCAATCCGCTCCGCCACGCGCCGGAGCCCGACGATCCGCTGCTCGACCTCGGCGGTCTCGCGCTCGAACCGGTCCTCCAGCCCTCCCTCGCCCATGGCGTCAGGGCAGGTCTTCGAACAGCCCCGGCTGGATGTGCTCCGCGCCCACCCGCCGCGGCGCGGCGATCAGCGCGCGCACCTCGCCGCGCCGGACGTAGCGCCGCCCGCCGAGCTTGATGCTCGCGAGCTTGCCAGATCTGGCCCAGCCGCCGATCGTGGCCGGCGCGAAGTGGACGTTGGCGGCCGCGAGGATCTCGACCGCCTCGCTCAGCGTGACCCAGTCGGCGGCGGCGGGCACCGGTCAGTCCTTCTCGCCCGCCGGGGACGAGGACCCCGCCGGGGACGAGGACCCAGACGAGGACGAGGACCCAGACGAGGACGACGAGGCGTCCGACGGCCCGCCGGAGGCCGACGCCTCCGTGGGCCCGCCCGAGGCGCCCGACGGCCGCGACCCCGCCTTGGTGGCGCCCCCTCCCCCGCGATCCTTCTTGGCCCAGCCCGACCCCTTGAAGTGGATCGACGGCGCGGAGAAGACCTTGCGCATCGTGCCCTCGCGCCCGCAGGACGGGCAGAACTTAGGCCCGGGGTCATTGATCCCGTGGAGGATGTCAGCGCGGTGGTCGCAGGCGGTGCAGAGGTAGTCGTAGATGGGCATCGTTGGTTCGCTGGTGTGCGGTCAGCCGCGGAGGAGCCGCATGCCGCACTTGGGGCAATAGAACGCGCGCTCGTGGGCCGACGCGAAACCGCAGTGGGCGCAGACCAGCCCGCCGCGCCCCGCCGCCGGGACCGGCCGGTCCACGGACGCCAGGCCAAGGGCGTGCTGGCTGCCGAGCACGTTGCCCAGGATCCCCGCGAGGGTCTTCTGGGCGATCCGGTCGGTGTCGCCGCGGGCGCCGCGGCCGCCCCACCCGACAACCGCGCGGACGATCATGTCGCCCGTCGCCTCGTCCCAGTGGGAGGCCACGCCTCCGACGATGGCGTTGTACTCAGGGTACCCCGCCGTGTCGGTCTCGCCGTCGAGCAGGGCGCACGCGAAGGTGTCGAACGCGAGGTCCACCGCGTCGAGCGTCTCGAGGACGACCAGCGCGTGCCGCGTCACCGGGCTCAGCTCGTGATGGGCGCCCAGCCACTGCATGGCCTCGGACGGGTGCGCGATCTGGGGCATCGCCTGGGCGAACTCGAGCGGCAGGGGCTCCACCACCTCGACCTCGCCCCGCGCAAAGCCGACGAGCATGGACGGCAGCTCCGCCAGCGCCCGGGGGCCGCCCCTCAGGCGCACTCCCTCGCTGCTCTTGGCCGCGTACTGCAGCTTGAGCGCGAACTCCTGCGCGACGACCTCCTCGGGCGGCCCGACGCGAGTCGGGGCCGTCGGGGCGGCGGGAGCGGACGACCTGTCCGGCTCGCTGCCGCGGCGCTTCAGGAACTCGAGCGGCACGGGGATCCTCCTGACTCGGCCGGTGGCCGGATCTCCCCCATCCTAGCAGCGACGGCCACCCGCGACCGCCGGCGGCTCCCGACGCCGTGAGCGTCGCGGTCACCGGCCAAGGCGGTCGCGCAGCCGCAGGACCTGGTCGGCCAGCTCGGCCTCGCGGGCGCGGGCGCCATCGACCACGGCGGGCGGCGCCTTGGACGTGAACGCGTCGTTGGCAAGGCGCGCCCTGGCCGCCCCCCACAGCCGCTCGGCGTCGGCGAGCTCCTTCTCGAGCCTGGCCCGGTCTGCCTCGGCCGCGCCCGCGTCTGCGACGCCAGCGCCCACGATGGCCTCGGACGGGCCCGCGATGACCGACAGGCCGGTGGCGGCGGCGTGGAGGGCCTCCCGGTCGTCGTGGCGCCGCATGGGCTTCGCCCGGGCGAGCCGCTCGAGTGCCGGGCGCAGCGCCTCGAACGACGCGACGAGCCCGGGCTCCACCGCCACGTCGAGCGGCAGCCAGGCGCCGGGCTCGAGCTTGGCATCCGAGCGCGCGTTGCGCACGGCTCGCACGAGCTCGACCAGCGCGCCCACCTCGGCCTCGGCCTCCTCGTCCCGCACGCCGACGGCCGGCCAGTCGGCCACGATCAGGAGCTCGGGGTCCGAGGCCGCGTGCGGGAGCGCGCCCCACAGCCGCTCGGTGATGAACGGCATCACCGGGTGCAGCAGGCGCAGGTACGTGTCGAGCGCCTCGACGAGCGTCCACCAGGTGGCCTCGCGGTCGGCGGCCTCCAGCGACACGTCGGCCAGGCGCACCTTGGCGAGCTCGATGCCCCAGTCGCAGTACTCGCTCCAGATGGCGTCGTACAGGAGCCGGGTCACCTCCCCGAACGCGTAGTCCGCCATCGCCCCGTCCACGGCGGCAACCGTGGCGGCCGCCCGCGAGCGGACCCAGCGCTCGGCCGGGCCGAGGCGGGCGGGGTCCGGCGCCCGGCGCGGGGCATCGGCCGGGATGCCCTCGGGACGCGCCCCCAGCACGAAGCGGGTGGCGTTCCAGAGCTTGTTGGCGAAGTTGCGGGCGTTCTCCACCTTGGCCATGCCGAACTTCTGGTCGTTGCCCGGCGTGGCGCCGTGGACCAGCGCGAAGCGCAGCGCGTCGGCGCCGTGCTCGTCGATGGTCCCGAGCGGGTCCACCACGTTGCCCTTGGTCTTGGACATCTTCTGGCCGAACGGGTCGCGGATGAGGCCCGACAGGTAGACCGTGTGGAACGGGGCATCGCCCAGCATCTCGATGCCCAGCATCATCATCCGGGCCACCCAGAAGAAGATGATGTCGTAGCCGGTCTCCATGACCGAGCCCGGGTAGAACCGGGCGAGGTCGTCGGTGGCGTCGGGCCAGCCGAGCGTCGAGAACGGCCACAGGCCGGAGCTGAACCACGTGTCGAAGATGTCCGGGTCCTGCGTGAGCCGTGACGCCGGCGCGCCGCAGACCTCGCAGGCGTCGGGCCCGCCCGCCTCGGCGGAGACGGTGGCGTGGCCGTCGGGGCAGTACCAGGCCGGGATGCGGTGGCCCCACCACAGCTGCCGGGACACGTTCCAGTCCCGGATGGTGGTCATCCAGTGCTCCCAGACCTTCTCGAACCGGGCTGGCAGGATGGCGGTGCGGCCCGATCGGGTTGCCGCGAGCGCGGCCTCCGCCAGCGGTCCCGTGCGCACGAACCACTGCGTCTTGAGGCGCGGCTCCACCGCGTCGGTGCTGCGCTGGCAGCGGCCGATGACCATCTCGTGGGCCTGCTCGCCCTCGAGGTCGCCGAGCGCGGCGAGGTCCTCGAGAATCGCGGAGCGGGCCTTGTACCGCTCCAACCCGTCGTACCGGGTGCCGGTGTTGGCCACGTGCGCGATGTCGTCGAGGACCGTCGGCATCGCCAGCCCGTGGCGCCTGCCCGTCTCGTGGTCGTCGTGGTCGTGGGCCGGGGTGATCTTCACGGCGCCGGTGCCGAAGGCGGGGTCCACCACCGGGTCCGCGATGACCGGCACGTCGCGGTCCACGAAGGGGATGCGCACGCGCCGGCCGACCAGCCGCGCGTAGCGCTTGTCGTCGGGGTGGACGGCCACGGCCGTGTCGCCGAGGAGCGTCTCGGGGCGCGTGGTGGCGACGGTCACGGTCGCCGGGCCGGGCTGGCCCGTCGTCTCGTCGAGCAGGTGGTACCGGATTCGCCAGATCGTGCCCGTCTCGGGCGTGGGGATCACCTCAAGGTCCGAGACCGACGTCCGGCAGCCCGGGCACCAGTTGACGAGCGCCTCGGCGCGGTACGCCAGGCCCTTGCGGTGCAGGCGCAGGAACGCCTCGCGCACGGCCCGGCTGCTGACCTCGTCCATCGTGAACCGCAGGCGGCCCCAGTCGCACGACCCGCCAACGCGGCGCTGCTGGGTGAGGATGACGTTGCGGGTCTCCTCGACGAACGCCTGCATGCGCTCGAGGTACCGCTCGCGGCCGAGGCTGGCGCGGCTCTCCCCCTCCCCGGCGAGGATCTTGTCCAGCACGAACTGCGCGGCGATCGAGGCGTGGTCGAGGCCCGGCAGGAACAGCGCGGGGCGGCCGGCCATCCGCGCGTGGCGGATCATCAGGTCCTCGACCGTGGTGCGCTGGGCATGGCCCAGGTGCAGCGAGCCGGTCACGTTGGGCGGCGGCTGGATGATCGTGAACGCCGGCTTGGACCAGTCCGCGCGCGAGCCGGCCCCGTCCGGGGCGAAGACGTCCGCCGCCATCCAGCGCTCGTAGATCTCGTGCTCGAACTCGGCCGGGGCATAGGCCTTGGCGAGCGTCGCGGTCGGCTCGGTCATCGCTCTGGCTCCTAGCAACGAACAACCCCGGCTCGTCCAGCGGACGAACGGGGTCGTGGTACCACCTGCTGGGTTCCGCGGCCGGGGCTCGCGGGTCATCCCCGCGACCGTGGTCCGGCCACGCTCTGCGGCGCGCTACCGGGCGCCACCCGCACGGCTCGCGAGCGACCTTCGCACCCGTCGTGCCCGCGCGGCTCGCACCGTCCCGCGCTCGCTCCCGGCCGACTCGGGGCTACTCCTCTCGGTCAGCGCCGTGTTCCGGCGGAGTCTAGCACGCGGGGTCGCGCCAACCGGCCGCCCGACCGCTCACCCTGCGTGCTGGTCCCCACCGCCGGGGAGGCGGTCACGCGCCCGCGCGGTGCGTCACCCGTCCGCCCATCACGGTGGCCCACACGCGCATCTCCCGCAGGCGCCGGGCGGCCGCGGCGGCGTCGGCAGCCGGGGCGAGCGGGTCGTCGTCGAGGATGGCGATGTCCGCCACCTCGCCCGCCGCCAGCGTGCGCCGGCCGTCCGTGCTCGCCGCCAGGGCCTCGGCCGCGGTCAGCGCCTGCTCGGGATGCCATGCCGGCCGCGCATCGGCACTCCGGTGGACCGCGGCCGCCATGGCGAGCCAGGGGTCCAGGGGCGACACCGGGGCGTCCGAGCCGAGCCGCAATCCGACGCCCGCCCGCAGGAAGTCCCGGAAGGGGAAGCACCAGGCCGCCCGGTCGGCCCAGCAGACCTCCGCCACGTCGCGGTCGTCGAGAAGGTGGGCCGGCTGGACGCTCGCCCCGACGCCGAGACGCGCCATGCGGCTCACCTGCTCGGGCCGGACCAGCTGCGCGTGCTCAACCGACCCTCGGGCACCCGTCGCCTCGAACGCGTCGAGCACGTCGTCCAGGGCCCCATCGCCGATCGCGTGCAGGGCCACGCTGAGGCCGGCCGCCGCGGCACGCGCCACCAGGGGCTCCAGCGCGTCCCGCGGGTAGTTCTGCACGCCTCGCGGGTGCTGGGCCGCCGGGCCGACGAGCGCGTCGGCGTAGGGCGTTGAGCAGTAGGCGGTCCGGGAGCTGAGCGAGCCGTCCGCGATGACCTTGAGCGGCCCCATCACCGCGTGCCCCGGCGTGCGGACCGCGTCCGCCTCGGCGCTGCCGACCGGGCCGCTCGGCAGCGGGTCGCCCGTGCGCAGGCCCGCGGCGATCACCTCGTCGAGCAGCTCGGGGTAGACGCCCGCCCGAATGCGCAGCGTGTCGAGGCCCGAGGCCAGGCGTCGCGGCCAGGCCCGGAATCCGTCGCCGAACTCCAGGTCCACCACCCCGACCACGCCCATCGCGGCGGCCTGCGCCAGGACGGCCCCATAGCCCGCCTCAAGCTCGGCCTCGGCCCCCGGGAGCGAGGCCAGGCGGCCGAACACGGCGAACCACGCGTCCTCCTCCAGGACGGAGTCCCGAGGAGGCAGCCCGAAGCGACGCAGCGCGGCCGAGTTGAGCCACCCGTGGTGCGCGTCGCCGCTGGCCAGGACGACGGGGATGCCACCGCTCACCGAGTCCAGCAGTCGGGTCGTCGGGACATCGGGCCAGGCTGCCGACCGGTGGCCCCAGCCCACCAGGACGCCGGTTGCCGGCAGCGGGACCCCCGAGCGGAGGCGGCGCCCCACCCGCTCGGCAGCCTCGGCGGCGCTGCGCGTTCCGCGAAGGTCCAGGCGCGCCGCGGACGCCGCCCACTGGCCCAGGTGCACGTGGCCGTCCCAGAGGCCCGGCAC
>JAKAMV010000458.1 GCA_021812735.1 Chloroflexota bacterium
GGCACTGCGGCCCGCGGCCTGGGGCAGCGTCGCGGGCGCGAGCTCCACCGTGTCCTCGGCGCCGCGCGCCTCCCGGTCCGCCTGGGCCACGGCAGCCAGCGCGATCTCCACGAGGTCGAACTCGTCGGCGAGCGGCTCCACGACCGCGCGATACCGGTCGTGGCCGCCGGCGAGCAGCGCGTCGCGCAGCGCGCCGCGCAGCAGGCCCATCCGCTTCTCGCGCAGGTCCGCGATGGTGGGCAGGCCCGCGATCTCCAGCGGGCGGCCGATGGCGCGCTCGATGTCGCGCAGCAGCCGGTGCTCGCGCGGCTCGACCAGGGTGATCGCCACGCCCTCCCGCCCCGCCCGGCCCGTCCGCCCGGTGCGGTGGACGTAGGTGTCGGGCGAGGACGGCACGTCGTAGTTGACGACGTGGGTGACGTGCTCGATGTCCAGCCCGCGGGCGGCGACGTCGGTCGCCACCAGCACGTCCAGCGCGCCGTCTCGGAAGCGGCCCATGATCCGGTCGCGCTGCTCCTGGGCCAGGCCGCCGTGCAGGGCCGCCGCGTCACGGCCGCGGCCGGCGAGCGCCTCCGCCAGGTCGTCCACCTCGCCGCGGGTGCGCGCGAACACGAGGGTCGCCGCTCCGTCCTCGAGGTCCAGGATGCGGCCCAGGGCCGCGAGCTTGTCCGCGCGGCGGACGATGTACGCCACGTGCCGGACCCTGGCCGGCTCTCCGGCCGGCGCCTCCTCGCGCGCGACGCGGACCCGCTGCGGGGCGTGCAGGTGCCGCTCCGCCAGCGCGGCGATCGGCCCCGCGATCGTGGCCGAGAACAGCGCCGTCTGCCGCTCGCGGGGGAGGGCTCCGAGGATCCGGTCGAGGTCCTCGGCGAAGCCCATGTCGAGCATCTCGTCCGCCTCGTCGAGGATCACCGTCGCCACCTCGTCGAGGCGGAGCGTGCCGCGCTCGAGGTGGTCCACGGCACGGCCGGGCGTCGCCACCACCACGTCCACCCCGCGGGCCAGGCGCGCGAGCTGGGCGGCGATCGGCTGGCCGCCGTAGACCGGCACCACGCGCACGCCCAGATCACGGCCGTAGCGGTGGATGGCCTCGGCAACCTGCATCGCGAGCTCTCGGGTGGGCGCAAGGACCAGGGCGGCGGGGCGGCTGCCGCCCCCGGCGCGGGGCGCTCCCCGTCCGTCGACCCGGTCCCCAGCCGCCCGTGCGGCATCGAGCCTGCCGGCCAGCGCCTGGAGGATCGGCAGCGCGAACGCGGCCGTCTTGCCGGTGCCCGTAGGCGCCTCCGCGAGCAGGTCGCGGCCGGCCAGCAGGGGCGGGATCGCCGCCTCCTGCACGGGCGTCGGCTCCTCGTACCCGAGGGCGGCGAGCGCGGCGAGCAGGCGGGGGTCGAGGCCCAGCGCGGTGAAGCCGACGGGGCTGGCGGCCGGCAGATCGGCTGGCGTGGGGATGGGGGGCGTGACGGGCGGTTCGGACACGCTCAGAGGGTATCCCCGATGGGGATTGGGCCCCGCGCGCCGATCGGGCTGGCACGCCAGAATCGGCCGTTGCCGGGGCGATCACGGTCGCGGAGCGGACGCACCGTGCGCGAGCCTACGTCCCGAGAACCGTCTCGCCGCCCATCAGGTAGCGGTCCACGCCCTCGGCCGCGATCCGGCCCTCGCGGATCGCCCACACCACCAGCGACTGGCCGCGCACGCAGTCGCCGGCAGCGAACACGCCGGGGACGGTGGTCATGCGGTCCGGGCCGGTCCGCAAGTTGCCCCGCGCGTCGAGCTCGCACCCGAACGCCCGTGGCAGTGCCGGCTCGGGCCCGACGAAGCCCATCGCGAGCAGGACCAGATCGGCCTCGATCGTCTGGGCCGTCCCGGGCACCTCGCGCAGCTCGGGCCGCCCCTCGGCACCGACGCCCCACGCCACGTCCACGATCTCGATGCCGGTCACGTGCTCGTCGCGGCCGAGGAACCGGCGGGCGGTGGTCTGGTACCGGCGCGGGTCCACGCCCCACAGCGCGGCCGCCTCCTCCTGCCCGTAGTCGAGCTTGTACGTCTTGGGCCACTCGGGCCACGGGTTGCCGGGCTGGCGGGTGTCGGGCGGGCGCGAGAGGATCTCCAACTGGCGGACGGACGCGGCGCCCTGGCGGATGGCGGTGCCCACGCAGTCGGTGCCGGTGTCGCCGCCGCCGATGACCACGACGTGCCTGCCGCGCGCGTCGATCGGCGCCTCCGCCTCGGTGCCGCCGTCGAGCAGCCGGCGCGTGTTGCCGCGCAGGTAGCTCATCGCGAAGTGGATGCCGCCCAGCTCGCGGCCCGGGATCGGCAGGTCGCGGGCCACCGTCGCACCGGTCGCGATCACCACCGCGTCGTGGTCGGCGAGGAGCCGGTCCGCGCCGACGTCGGCGCCCACGGTCACGTCCGTCACGAACCGCACGCCCTCGGCCTCCATGAGCTCGACCCGCCGGCGGACGACGCCCTTGTCGAGCTTCATGTTCGGGATGCCGTACATCAGCAGCCCGCCCACGCGGCCGGACCGCTCGAACACCGTGACCGCGTGCCCGGCCCGATTGAGCTGGTCCGCCGCCGCCAGGCCGGCCGGCCCGCTGCCGATCACCGCCACGGTGCGACCGGTCCGCGCCAGCGGCGGGCTGGGCGTGATCCAGCCGGCCGCCCACGCCCGGTCCGCGATCTCGGCCTCGATCGTCTTGATCGCCACTGGCTCGCCGTTGATGCCAACCGTGCACGAGCCCTCGCACGGGGCGGGACAGACGCGGCCCGTGAACTCGGGGAAGTTGTTGGTGAAGTGGAGGCGGATGCTGGCCTCCCGCCACTGGCCCCGGTAGACCATGTCGTTCCACTCGGGGATCAGGTTGTTGAGCGGGCAGCCCGATGCCATGCCGCTGATGAGCGCGCCGGTGTGGCAGAACGGAATCCCGCAGTCCATGCAGCGCGCGCCCTGGTCGCCCAACTGCGCCTCGGTCAGGCGCGGGTGGTCCTCGGCCCAGTCGCGGATCCGCTCGAGCGGCGGCCGCGACGGCATGGCCCGGCGGGCGAATTCGGTGAATCCGGTGGGCTTGCCCATCAGGCGCCTCCCACCCGCGCGAGGTCTGCGGCGTTCTCGGTGAAGGCCGCCATCTCGGCCTCCTCGGGCGGCAGGCCGGCCGCGACCATGCGAGCCTGGGCGTCGAGCACCCGGCGATAGTCGTTCGGGATCACGCGCACGAAGCGGGCAGCCGCCGCATCCCAGTCGGCCAGCAGCTCCGCCGCGCGCTCGGAGCCCGTCAGTGCCCGGTGCCGCTCCACCAGGGCGCGGACCTCCTCGGCCTCGTCCTCCGGCACCGGCTCGAGCGAGACCATCTCGGCATTCACGCGGCCGCGGAAGCCGCCGTCACCGTCGTGCACCCACGCGATCCCACCGCTCATGCCGGCGGCGAAGTTGCGCCCGGTGCGGCCCAGGACCACGACGCGGCCGCCGGTCATGTACTCGCAGCCGTGGTCGCCCACGCCCTCGACCACCGCGGTGGCGCCCGAGTTGCGGACGGCGAACCGCTCGCCCGCCGTGCCCCGGATGAACGCCTCGCCCGACGTGGCGCCGTACAGGACCACGTTGCCGACGATCACGTTATCGTGCGCGGTGAACGGCGCGTCCGGATGCGGCAGCACCACGATCTGCCCGCCCGAGATGCCCTTTCCCAGGTAGTCGTTGGCGTCGCCCACCAGCTCGAGCGTCACGCCGCGCGGGATGAAGGAGCCGAAGCTCTGCCCCGCCGATCCCGTGAAGCGCAGGGCGATGGTCCCGTCCGGCAGTCCGTCGCGACCCCAGCGGCGCGTCACCTCGGAGCCGAGCATGGTCCCGACCACGCGGTTGGTGTTGCGAATGGGCAGCTCGGCCCGGACCGGCAGGCCCTCGGTGAGCGCGGGCGCCGCGAGCGGGACGAGCGTCGTGGCGTCGAGCGAGGACTCCACCCGGTGCTCCTGGGCCATCTCGCGCCGGCGCCCGTAGCCGTCGGGCACCCGCGGCTGGGCGAGGATCCGGGCGAAGTCCAGCGTGCGCGCCTTGGGGTGGTCGAGCGCCGGGCGCATCTCGAGCCGGTCGGAGCGCCCCACCATCTCGTCAATGGTCCGGAAGCCGAGGCGCGCCATGTGCTCGCGCACCTCGCGCGCGATGAACGTCATGAAGTTGACGACATGCTGCGGGTCGCCCGCGAACCGCTCCCGCAGGGCCGGGTCCTGCGTCGCCACGCCCACCGGGCAGGTGTTCAGGTGGCAGGCGCGCATCATCACGCAGCCCAGCGACACGAGCGGCGCGGTGGCGAACCCGAACTCCTCGGCGCCCAGCAGCGCGCCGATCACCACGTCCCGGCCGGTCTTGAGCTGCCCGTCCACCTCGACCGTGATGCGGCTGCGCAGGTCGTTCGCGAGCAGCACCTGGTGCGCCTCGGCGAGGCCCAGCTCCCACGGGATGCCCGCGTGCTTGATCGAGGTGAGCGGCGAGGCGCCCGTGCCCCCGTCGTGGCCGGAGATCAGCACGACGTCCGCGTGCGCCTTCGCGACGCCCGCCGCCACGGTCCCCACGCCCACCTCCGCCACCAGCTTGACGCTGATCCGCGCGTGGTGGTTCGCGTTCTTGAGGTCGTGGATGAGCTCGGCGAGGTCCTCGA
This sequence comes from Chloroflexota bacterium, assembly GCA_021812735.1. The sequence continues at coordinate 4,656 of JAKAMV010000458.1, forward strand.
TGGAGTAGATGTCGTGGTGCGGGGGCGGGCTGATCAGCCCCACGCCGGGCGTTGAGTGGCGCGTCCTGGCGATCCACGGGTAGACCTTGGAGCCCGGCAGCTGGCCGCCCTCGCCGGGCTTGGCGCCCTGCGCCATCTTGATCTGGAGCTCGCGCGCATTGACCAGGTACTCGGACGTGACGCCGAAGCGGCCCGAGGCCACCTGCTTGATCGCGCTGTTCTTGGAGTCGCCATTCTCCATCGGCTGGTAGCGCGCCGGATCCTCGCCGCCCTCGCCGGTGTTGCTCTTGCCGCCCAGGCGGTTCATCGCGATCGCCAGCGCCTCGTGCGCCTCCTGCGAGATCGAGCCGTAGGACATGGCGCCGGTCTTGAACCGCCGCACGATGGCCTCGACCGGCTCCACCTCGTCGATGGGCACGGGCTTGAGGGCCGGCTTGAGCTCCAGCAGCCCGCGCAGCGTCGCCAGGCGGCCCGACTGGTCGTCCACGAGGCTCGTGTAGTCCTTGAACGCGCCATAGTCGCCGGTGCGGACCGCGCGCTGGAGCGTCTGGATCGTCAGCGGGTTGAACAGGTGGTGCTCGCCGTCGGCGCGCCACTTGTACTTGCCGCCCGTGCCGAGCTGGCGATGGACCATGGGGCGCTGCGGCGGGTAGGCGCGGTCCTGCCGCTGGGCCACCTCCCGGGCGACCATCTCGATGCCGATCCCGCCGATGCGGCTCGGGGTCCAGGTGAAGTACTCGTCCACGAAGTCACGCCCCAGGCCGAGGGCCTCGAACACCTGCGCGCCGTGATAGCTGTGGACCGTCGAGATCCCCATCCGGCTGATCGCCTTGATGACGCCCTTCACAACCGCCTTGCGGTAGCGCTTCTCGGCGTCGGCCGTGGGCCCGGGGATCATGCCCAGCCGCACCTGGTCATCGATGGTCTCGAACGCGAGATACGGGTTGATCGCCGACGCGCCGTAGCCGATCAGCAGGCAGAAGTGGTGTGCCTCGCGCGGCTCGCCCGATTCGAGGATCAGGCCGGCGCGCCCGCGGGTGCCGGCGCGGACGAGGTGGTGGTGGACCGATGACACGGCGAGGAGCGCGGGGATGGGCGCGTCGGTCTCGTTGTGGCCGCGGTCCGAGAGGATGATCTGGTTGTAGCCCTCGCTGATCGCCTCCGACGCCTGGCGGCGGAGGTCCTCGATCGCACGGCGGAGGCCCGCCCCGTTGTCGCCCACCCGGAACAGGATCGGCAGGGTGATCGTGCGGAAGCCGTGCGAGGCCGGGCCGCCGTCGAGCGCGCGCAGCTGCTCGAGCTCTCGGTTGGCGAGCACCGGGGCCGGGAGCGAGACGAGGTGGGCGGCGTCGGGACCGGGCTCGAGCAGGTTGTCCTCGGGCCCGACGGCGCGGTCGGTGGCCATGATGATGTCCTCGCGGATCGCGTCCACGGGGGGGTTCGTGACCTGCGCGAAGAGCTGCTTGAAGTAGTCGTAGAGCAGCTGCGGACGGTCCGAGAGGACGGCCAGCGGGGCGTCGTTGCCCATCGAGCCCACCGGATCGGCGGCCGTGGTGGCCATCGGGTCGATGATGAGCTTGACGTCCTCGGCGCTGTAGCCGAACACCTCCTGGCGCCGCAGGACGGTCTCGTGGTCGGGACCGATCACGTTGGCGGGCTCGGGGAGGTCCTCGAGCGGAACCATCGCGTCGGCGACCCACTGCTTGTACGGGCGCGCCGCGGCGAGCTCGTCCTTCAGCTCGTCATCGGTGACGATGCGGCCCTGCGCCGTGTCCACGAGGAACATGCGGCCCGGCTGCAGCCGACCCTTCGCCACCACGTCGGCCGGCGGGATGTCCAGAACCCCCGCCTCGGACGCCATCACCACGCGGCCGTCGCGGGTGACGTAGTAGCGACCGGGTCGGAGGCCGTTCCGGTCGAGCGTGGCCCCGATGCGAACGCCGTCCGTGAAGGCGAGGCTCGCCGGGCCGTCCCAGGGCTCCATGAGACAGGAGTGGTACCGGTAGAACGCCTTGCGCGCCGGCGCCATCGACTCGTCGCGGCTCCAGGGCTCCGGCACCATCATCGCCATCACGTGCGCCAGCGACCGGCCGCCCAGGTGGAGGAGCTCGAGCACGTTGTCGAAGATGGCCGTGTCGCTGCCGTCCACGTCCACCGCGGGCAGCACCTTGCGCAGGTCCTCGCCGAACACGCGCGAGCGCATCGCCGACTGGCGGGCGAACATCCAGTTCACGTTGCCGCGCAGCGTGTTGATCTCGCCGTTGTGGCTGATGAAGCGGTAGGGGTGGGCGCGCGACCAGGACGGGAAGGTGTTGGTGGAGAACCGCGAGTGGACCAGGGCCACCGCGGACGCCAGCCGCGGGTCCAGGAGGTCCGGGTAGAACGTCAGCAGCTGGGACGCGTTGAGCATGCCCTTGTAGACGATGGTGCGGCAGCTCATCGAGGGGGCGTAGAACTCGCCCCGGCCCGGCAGGGCGCTGCGCTGGACGGCCTTCTCCACGAGCCGGCGCGCCACGTACAGCCGCCGGTCGAACGCGAGGTCCCCCTCCTCGCCGGGGGGCAGGTCCGCGGGCCTCGCGATGAACGCGTGGCGCATGACGGGCCTCGACGCGAGCGCCGACTCGCCGAGCCCCGCCGGATCGGTCGGGACGGCGCGCCAGCCGAGCAGCGCGAGACCCTCGGTGGCCAGGGTGGCCTCGAACGTGCCGATCACGGCCGCGCGGCTCGGCTCGTCGCGGGGCAGGAACAGGCTGGCCACGCCGTAGCCGGCGGGCGGCAGCGCGATGCCGGTCGCTGCGAGCGCGGCCCCGAAGAACGCGTGCGGGATGGCCACCAGAATCCCGGCCCCGTCCCCTGTGTTGCGCTCCGAGCCGGTCGCGCCGCGGTGCTCGAGGTTGACGAGAACGGTGAGCGCGTCGGCGACGATCCCGTGCGAGGCGCGGCCGGCGATGTCGCAAACGAAGCCGAAGCCGCAGGCGTCGTGCTCGGTGGTCGGCTCGTAGAGCGTGTTCGACAGGGGCATCCGGGCGACCTCCGTCGGTGGGGAACGGGGGCCGACGATACGGGCGGGACTGTTGGAGGGCAGGGACCGCGGGGGTGGTGGTTGGGTTGCGGTTCGGGCCCCGGTGCGAGTGGGCTGGGCCGGGAGGCCGCAGCGCAG
>JAKAMV010000459.1 GCA_021812735.1 Chloroflexota bacterium
CTGTCGTCGCCCGCCCGTGGCCGAAAACGGCGCAGCGACGACGCCGATCGCTGGGACGAGGGCGGGGCGACGGAGCCTTGAGACGGTACCGCGCCGCCGGGGGGCGGTGAGCTGTCGCGCCGCCGGGGGGCCACCCCGTGGTCCCGGCTTCCGCCCGTCCGCATGCTATACTGCCGGCTCGTCCGATCCGTCCATCTCCGCCTGCCCAGCGGCCGGCGCCAGCCTGAGTGAGTGACTCCTGTGAACGTGCTCGACGCCGTCACCGCGGACCAGCTCCGCACCGACCTGCCTGAGCTTGCCTCCGGCGACACCGTCCGCGTCTCCGCCAAGGTGATCGAGGGGAACCGGGAGCGCATCCAGGTCTTCGAGGGGACCGTCATGCGGCTTCGCGGCGGCGGCATCGGCCGTTCGATCACCGTGCGCAGCATCCGCAGCGGCGTGGGGGTCGAGCGCACCTTCAAGATCCACTCGCCGCGCATCGAGAAGATCGAGGTCGTGCGGCACGGCGTCGCGCGGCGCGCGCAGCTCTACTTCCTGCGGAAGCGGGTCGGCAAGGCCGCCAGCCTCCGCGAGCGCCGCACCAGCTAGCCCCCCGGCGGGATGCGCGAGACCTCCCGCCGATCCGTCGCCATTCCTGGCCCTGCCGGGGCCGCGCGCGTCGTGGCCCCGGCAGGGGGTGCTTCGTTTCGCCGGCCGCCCGGGTCCCCGAGCGAGCCGACTCTGCGGTATGAACGCGAGCTCTGGCGCGCGGGCCTCGTGCGCGTCGCGGGCGTCGACGAGGTCGGCGTCGCGCCGGCCTGCGGCCCAGTCCTGGCGGCAGCCGTCATCGTGGCGCCCAACAGCCGGCGCATCCCCGGCGTCCGCGACTCGAAGCTGCTCTCGCCGGTTCAGCGAGAGGCGCTCTATCCCACGATCCTCCGTCGGGCGGTCGCGGTGGGGGTCGGCGCCGCGTCCGTCGCGGAGATCGACGCGCTGAACATCTATCACGCCACGCACCTCGCGATGCGGCGGGCGATCCGCAGACTCGGCGGGCACGAGCACGTCCTCGTGGACGGGCTTCGCATCCGCGGCTTCGAGGCGCACGTGGGCCCGTACACCGCGATCGTCGACGGCGATCTCCTCTGCTATTCGATCGCCTGCGCCTCGATCGTGGCGAAAGTGGTCCGCGATCGGTTGATGGCACGGCTGGCGGCGCGGCACCCGGGCTACGGATGGGAGCGCAACGCGGGGTACGCGACGCCTGAGCACCGCGCGGCGATGGCGGAGCTGGGGATCACACGGTTTCACCGGCGGAGTTTCGTCACGACGCAACGGGCGTTGGTGGGCGAACAGCAGGCGCTCGATCTGGTACTCCTCCCGGCGCTCCCGCCCGAACCCTGACCGCCGTGACGTGGGACGACCGTCTCGCACGACGTCGGCGGCGCAGCGGCGAGCGCGGCGAGGCGTTGGCGGCCCGGTACGTCGAGTCGCTCGGCTGGACGGTGCTGGCCAGGCGTCTGCGTGTGGGCCGCGACGAGATCGACCTGCTGGCGATCGAACCGGGCTCCCCTCCGTCGCTCGTCGTGGTCGAAGTCCGGACGCGCTCGTCGAGCCGCTTCGGGACACCTGAGGAAAGCGTCGACCGCGGCAAGGTCGGCCGCCTCTACCGCGCCGCGGCAGGACTGCGCGCGCTCGGATCGCTGCCCGACGGCCGGCCGCTCCCTCGCCTCGTCTGGCGGGTGGATCTGGTGGCCGTGGACGACGCACCGGCACTCGGTGCCGGGGCCGGAGGCCCGACCTTCCGGCATCTGCGGGCGCTCGAGCCGCGCTGAGCGCGCGGCGGGCCGGGAGGGCCGTCCAGCGACTGGGCCGTCCGGCGTCCGCGGGGCCCTGTGCTAGACTGCGCCACGCCGCCGGGCTTCCCGGCGGCGTCCGTGCGTCCGCGCGGAGATCACACACACGGGCCGTTCCCCGCGGCGGTGTCGTCCGACCATCTGCCGGCGATCCGCGGGCCAAGGCGCGTGGCGGAGGAAACCCAGCAGGAGGGACTCATGGCAGCCGTCTCGATGCGCCAACTCTTGGAGGCCGGCGTCCACTTCGGCCACCAGACGCGGCGCTGGAACCCGAAGATGCGCCCGTACATCTTCGCGGAGCGCAACGGGATCCACATCATCGACCTGGCGCAGACCGTGCAGCGCCTCGATGTGGCGCTCGACTTCGTCCGCCAGACCACGGCCCGCGGTGAGAGCATCCTCTTCGTCGGCACCAAGAAGCAGGCCCAGGAGCCGATCGCCGAGGAAGCCGCGCGGGCCGGCATGCCGTACGTCAACCAGCGCTGGCTGGGCGGCATGTTGACGAACTTCGTGACGATCCGCAAGCGACTCGCGCTGCTCGACCAGCTGGAGGCGCGCCAGGCGAACGGCGACTTCGACCGGCTCACCAAGAAGGAAGCGGCCAAGCTCGTGGAGGAGTTGACGCGGCTGCAGCGCACGCTGGGGGGCATGCGCCGCATGCGGCGGGTGCCCGGCGCCGTCTTCGTGATCGACCCGCACCGCGAGCACATCGCGGTGACCGAGGCACGCAAGCTCGAGATCCCCGTGATCGGCACCGGCGACACCAACGTCGACCCGGACGAGCTGGACTACATCATCCCGGCCAACGACGACGCGATCCGCGCGATCCGCCTCCTCTGCCGGCTGGTCGCGGATGCCGCCATCGCCGGTCAGCACGACCGCGCCGCGCGGGCGGAAGCGGAGGTGGAGCCCGAGCTGCCGGCCGCAGGGGCCGAGGAGGGCGGCACCGAAGAGCTGCTGAGCGCCATGGCGGCGGGGGGCACGCTCACCTTCGAGCCCGAGCCCGACGAGGAGGAGCTGCTTCCGGGCCGGGTGGCGCCCGCCCCCGCTGTGCGCCCCCGCCGCGCGCCCGCGGCCGACGAGGAACCCACGGCGGTCGAGCACTCCGCGCTCGACGCCTGATCATCCGACGCAACGAAGGGATCACGGACACGCATGGCTGACCAGGTGCAGATCAAGGCCGAGACCGTCAAGGAGCTGCGCGAACGGACCGGCGCGGGCTTCATGGACTGCAAGCGCGCGCTGGAGGAAGCCGGCGGCGACCTCGAGCGCGCCGTGCTGCTTCTCCGCGAGCGTGGCCTCGCCGCGGCCCAGAAGAAGGCGGGCCGCGAGGCGCGCGAGGGACAGGTCGCGAGCTACATCCATCCGGGCGGGCGCGTCGGCGTCCTGATCGAGGTCAACTGCGAAACCGATTTCGTCGCGCGGACGCCCGAGTTCCAGAAGCTCGTGCGCGACCTCGCCATGCAGGTGGCCGGGCTCGCGCCGCTCTATCCCACGGTCGAGGCGATCCCTGCCGACGTCCTGGAGGCGAAGCGCGCGGAGCTGCTGGCGGACCCGTCGGTGCAACAGAAGCCCGAGCAGCTCCGGGGTCAGATCGTCGAGGGCCAGCTCAAGAAGTGGTACGCGCAGGTCGTGCTCAACGAGCAGCCCTTCCGCGACACCGACATCACCGTGGGCCAGCTGCTGACCGACGCGATCGCTCGGATCGGGGAGAACATCCGGGTCCGCCGGTTCGCGCGCTACCAGCTGGGCGAAGAGCTGTGACGGAATCCGACGCCACGGCGTCGACCGCGGCCGGCGGGCAGGAGCGCCGTCTGCGCTATCACCGTATCCTCCTGAAGCTCTCCGGAGAGGCCCTCCTCGGCGAGCGAGCCTATGGCGTCGATCCGGCGTTCTGCACGTTCATCGCGAAACAGCTCGTGGATGTCCATGCGCTCGGCATCGAGGTCGCCATCGTCGTCGGTGGCGGCAACATCTTCCGTGGGCTTGCCGCAGCGGCCAAAGGGATGGACCGCGCGACCGCCGACTATATCGGGATGCTGGCCACGGTCATGAACGCGCTGGCGCTCCAGGATGCCCTCGAGAAGGAGCACCTGGACACGCGCGTGATGAGCGCCCTCGCCATGAACGAGGTCGCCGAGCCCTACATCCGGCGCCGGGCGGTCCGCCACCTCGAGAAGGGCCGCATCGTGATCTTGGCGGCGGGCACCGGTAACCCCTACTTCACGACGGACACGGCGGCCGCCTTGCGCGCGGTCGAGATCGACGCCGAGGTGATCCTCAAGGCGACCCGCGTCGACGGCGTCTACGACGCGGATCCGCTGCTCCATCCCGAGGCCCGACGGTACGAGCGGCTGAGCTACGTCGACGTCCTCACCGAGCGCCTCCAGGTGCTCGACGCGACGGCCGTGTCGCTCTGCATGGAGAACGACCTTCCGATCATCGTCTTCGACCTCAACCGGCCCGACAACATCCGTAACGTCGCGCTGGGCGAGCCGGTCGGCACGATCATCAGTGGAGGTGGGAGCGCATGAGCAGCCAGGCCCTGGCCGCCGCCGAGCCCAAGATGGCGCGCGCGGTCGACGTCATGGTCCGGGACTTACAGGCGGTGCGGACCGGCCGTGCCTCCACGGCGCTCGTGGAGCGGCTCATGGTCGAATACTACGGGACGCCCACGCCTCTCAACCAGCTCGCCGGCATCAGCGTTCCCGAGGCCCACAGCATCGTGATCCAGCCGTGGGACCGCGCGGCGCTGGGGGCCATCGAAAAGGCGATCCAGAAGAGCGATCTCGGCCTTACGCCGAACGTCGACGGGTCCGTGGTGCGGCTCAACATCCCGCCGCTCACCGAGGAGCGCCGGCGCGACCTGGTCAAGCAGGTGCACCGTCGCATGGAAGAGGCCCGGGTCGAGATCCGTAACCTGCGCCGCGAGGCGGCCGAGGAGATCAAGCGCGAGGAGCGCGACGGCGAGATCAGCGCCGACGAAGGCCGCCGCGAGCTCGAGCTGCTGCAGAAGCTGACCGACCGCTTCACCGACGAAGTCGATCGGCATGGCAAGGCCAAGGAGCAGGAGGTCCTGGCGGTCTAGATGGAGGCGGCGGCCGTCCCTCGCCACGTGGCGATCATCATGGACGGCAACCGTCGCTGGGCCCGCGCGCGGGGGGTGACGGAGGCCGAAGGACACGCGGCTGGTGTCCGCGCGATCCGGCCGCTGCTGCGCCGCGCGGTCGAACGCGGCGTCCGTGTGTTGTCGATCTATGCCTTCAGCCGCGAGAACTGGGCACGCTCTCCAGGAGAGGTCCGTGCGCTCTTCGAGCTGCTGGAGTCGGCGATCCGCGAGGAAACCGAGGAGCTCCGCACGCAAGGGGTGCAGGTGCGCCTGCTCGGCCGACTCGACGAGTTGCCGGACGAGACGCGGCGCTCGATCCTGGGCGGCCTCGAGGCGACGCGCGGTGGCGAGCGGTTGCTGCTCAACGTCGCCTTCAACTACTCGGGGCGCTCGGAGATCGCGGATGCGGCGCGCCGCTGTGTGGAGGACGGCCTGACGGCGGCCCAGATCGACGAGGCGGCGATCGAGGCACGGCTCTACACAGCCGGCGTGCCCGAGCCCGACTTGCTGATCCGGACGGGTGGAGAGGCCCGCTTGAGCAACTTCCTGATCTGGCAGGCGGCATACGCCGAGCTCTACTTCTCGGAGCTGCTGTGGCCCGACTTCGGGCCCGAGGCGTTCGACGAGGCGCTCGCCGAATACGCGCGGCGGACCCGGCGTTTCGGGCGCTGAGGCACCCGTGCTGCGGCAGCGCCTGGTCAGCGCCGCGATCCTGGTCCCGGTCGTCGTTGCGATCTTCCTGCTGGGGCGGCCTTGGATCGACGGATTCCTGGTGGGGCTGGGTGCGCTGGCGGCCCGAGAGGCATTCGCGCTGCTCAGCGCGGCCGGCTATCGCGGGTTCGCCCGCTACGGGACGGTCCTGGCGGCCATGCTGGTGGCAGCGGGCTCGGCTCCGACCGATCTGTTCTTCGCGGCAGGGCTCGCCGCGCTCGGCGCGCTCCTTGCCGGGGCCGGCGCCTTCACACTGGCGCAGCCGCGCGATGGGCTCGGCACCTGGATCGCCACCGTCTTCGGTGCGGGCTACGTGGGGCTCCTCGGGTTCGCCTCCCGGCTGCTGGTGATGGCCCCAGCCGTGCCAGTTGGGGCCGCGCTGGGGTGGCTGGGCGGCGGACGGGGGTGGCTACTCCTGCTCGTGGCCACGGTCTGGTCGTACGACTCGTTCGCCTACGCCGTCGGTCGCGCGTTCGGGCGACGGCGCTTCCTGCAGCACATCTCGCCGTCAAAGACCTATGCCGGGCTGCTGGGTGGGCTCGCGGGCGCGGTGCTGGTGGCCGCCCTCGTGCTCGCCGGCCTGGGGCGGTCGCCGCTCGAGGGCCTGCCCGTGGGGCTCCTGGTCGGACTGGCCGCACAGGGGGGAGATCTCGCCGAGTCGATGCTCAAGCGCGCGGCCGGCGCGAAGGATTCGGGGCATCTGATCCCCGGCCACGGCGGGATGCTGGATCGAATCGACTCGTTTCTGTTCGCGGCGCCCGTCCTAGCCGGGTACCTAGCGCTGGTGACGCGATGACGACTCGAGCCGACGCGCCAGGCGATCGCGTCGCAATCGGCCCCCGCACCCGCGTCGCGCTGCTCGGGTCGACCGGTTCGATCGGCCGCCAGGCGGTCGACGTGCTGGCTGGGCTGCCGGATCGCTTCGCGGTTGTGGCGCTGGCGGCGGGCCATGACCATCGGAGGCTCGAGACGCAGGCCGCCGTGTTGCGGCCGCGGGTCGTCGCGCTTGCGGACGCCGCCGCGCGCGGATCGTTTCGCCCGCCCGACGGGGCGACGGTCGACGACGCGCCAGACGCGCTCGTGCGCCTGGCCACGCGCGACGACGTGGACCTGGTGGTGGTGGCGACCGGCGGGGTGGTCAGTCTGCGCCCCGTGCTGGCGGCGCTTCGCGCCGGCAAGGTCGTGGCCACGGCCAACAAGGAGACGCTCGTGAGCGGGGGGCACCTGGTGATGCCGCTCGCCCGGGCGCTCGCCGCGGCCGCCCCGCCCATCTCACCGTTCGCCAGCCCGCTCGCGTGGCTCCGCCCCATCGACTCCGAGCATTCCGCGATCTGGCAGTGCCTGGTCGGCGAGGATCCCGAGGCGATCGCGCGGATCTGGCTCACCGCCTCGGGGGGTCCGTTCCGCACGCTGCCGGCGGCGGATCTCGCCCGTGCCACGCCCGAGATGGCTCTAGCGCATCCGACCTGGCGGATGGGCGCCAAGATCACGGTGGACTCCGCGACGCTGATGAACAAGGGGCTGGAGGTGATCGAGGCCGACCGGCTGTACGATGTGGGTCTCGCACGGATCGCCGTGGTGATCCACCCCCAGAGCGTGATCCACTCGGCCGTGGAGTTCGTCGACCGATCCGTCAAGGCCCAGCTCGGACATCCGGACATGCGCATCCCCATCCAGTACGCGCTCACCTTCCCGGACCGGCGCCCGTCGCCGGCGCCCCCGCTTGCGCTCGATGCGCTCTCCGCGCTCACGTTCGAGCCGCCGGACGAGGCGCGCTTCCCGGCGCTCCGCATCGCCCGCGATGCCGGGCAGGCCGGCCCCCGCGCCAGCGCGGCCTTGATCGCCGCGGACGAGGTCGCCGTGCAGCGGTTCCTCGAGCGCAGGCTGGACTTTCCGGGGATCGCCCGGCTGGTGGCCGCCGCCGTCGAACGCTTCGGCGCCGGGCCGGCCCCGGACCTCGACGAGCTGATCGCCTTCGACGGCGAGGTGCGCGCCTGGTGCGAGGCGGCGCCAGGGGGAGCGGCGTGAGCGGATTTCTCAACGCGGGGACCACGATCGCCCTCTTCCTGGCGATCCTGGTCGGCCTCGTGGTCGCCCATGAGCTCGGCCACTTCATCGTGGCCCGTCTGAGCGGCGTCCGCGTGCACGAGT
>JAKAMV010000460.1 GCA_021812735.1 Chloroflexota bacterium
GATCCCGTACATCCCGCAGTTCACGAGCACTCCGCTGAGCAGTGCGCTGACCGGACTTGGCGCCTCGCTGTGAGCATCCGGCAGCCACGTGTGCATGGGCGCCAGTGCGGCCTTGGTGCCGTACCCGACCAGGATGAACAGGAACGCCAGGCGCATGAGCGAACCGTTGAGCTGGGATGCAACCGCGGCCAGATTCGTCCAGTTCATGTCGAAGGTTTGGCCGAGGACCGGGACGGCGGCCGCGTAGACGAGAATCGTGCCGAACAGGCCGAGCGCGAGACCGACCGATCCGACCACCACGTACTTCCAGGCGGCCTCGAGCGCTTCGCGCGTCCGGTAGTAGCTGACCAGGAACAGTGATGCCAGCGTGGCGCCCTCGATCGCCACCCACACCAAACCGAGGTTGTTGGCCAGGCTGACCGCGAACATGGTGAAGACAAACGCGTGGAACAGGGCGTAGTAGCGCCGGACGTCGCCTAGGCCGGCACCCCTGTCCAGGTCGCGGCCCCGCATGTCGACGCGTAGGTAGCTCACCGAGTACAGAGCCGCGGCGGCGCCGACGCCTGCCGTGATCAGCGCCACCAGGACGGAGAGACCGTCGGCCGCGAGCCACGCCCCCAGCTCCGTCACGCGTCCCGCCTGCAGGACGCGCAGGCTGAGTTGGACCACCAGCACCAGCTCGCCGATCGTGGCCGCAACGGCTGTCGCCTCCACGAGACGGCGCGGCAGCGCGAGCGAGAGCAATGCGGCAGCGGTCGCAATCGCGAGCAGCAGAGTCATCGTCACGTCCTCATCCGCGCAGCCGTCGGAGCTCGGTGGTGTCGGCCGTTGCCAGCTCGCGGTGGATCAGCGTGACCAGCAACCCCATCACGCTGACGGCCACCAGGACGTCGATGAGGACGCCGAACTCGATGATCCACGGCATCCCCGGCGCAACCGCCAGCGCCCCCGAGAGCATCCCGTTCTCGAGCGTGAGGAGCCCGACCAGCTGCGCGACGACGTGGCGGCGCGAACTGATCAGGAACAACCCGATCAGCACCACGCTGATGGCCACGCCGAGCTGGGGCATGCCGGGCGATGCCATCCCCGCGCTGATCCGGGCCGAGGCCAGGAACGACAGCACGGCCAGCCAGATCGCGGCAACGACCGACGCAGGGAGGCTCATCGCGCTGCGGACGCCACGTTCTGCCGGCAGCTCCGCGGCCACCCGCCGCAGGATCCGGGGGACCACGCCCGCCTTCACGACCAGCGTCATCCCCGCTACGACCAGCAGGTCGACGTTCCCGCCTACCGTGCCGAGAACCGTGGCGATTCCCGCCAAGGCGGCCGATTGCAGGACGAACCCGCCCACGTAGTCGCCCAGTCGATGCGCCGCGACGGTCCGCAGTGCTGCCAGGAGTAGCGCAGCCTCGAGCAGGTCGAGGGCCTGGGTCGTCATGCGGTCACGCCCCCGATCAGGTAGGCAGCGACCGTCGCCAGGGCCGCCAGCAGCAGCGACACGCCGAGGTACTCGGAGATCCGGAAGAACCGCCACTTCGCCACGGTCGACTCGATCACGACGATGGCACCGCAGATCAGGGCCATCTTGGCGAGCAGTGCGACTGCTGCGACCGCGAGGGTCAGCGGGGTGGCCGCGCCGTCGGGAACTAGTCCCCAGGGAACGGTGAGAACGTTCAGCAGGATCGTGAGCAGCACGAACGTGCGCATCTGGCCACCCCACTGCATGAGGGCCAGCCAGCGGCCCGAGTATTCGAACGTGCGCGAGTGCTCGATCATCGAAAGTTCGAATGAGCTCGAAGGGTTGTCGACCGGGATCCGCCCGCTCTCCGCCAGGATGACCATCAGCAGCGCGGCGGCGAGCAGCCAGTGTGGGGCCGAGAAGAGCAGTGCCGGTCCGGCCAGCGTCCTGTTGACGACGAACGGGATCGTGGCGTGCGCGAAGAGCGTGACCCCGAACAGCATCACGATTACGGTCGGCTCCGCCAGCGCGGACACGATCCGGGAGCGGCTGCTTCCCATTCCTGCGTACACACTGCCCGAATCGAGCGCCGCCACCGAGGTCAGGAGGCTCCCGAGCCCCAGGATGAATCCACCCGACAGCATGTCTCCCATGAACGCAAACGGGAGTGGGTATGAGGTGAGGACTGGGATCAGCATCGCGACGGTGAGTGGCGTGATGAACGCCGCGTAAGGGGTTACGCGGAACAGCCAGGATGCGTCTTCCGGGACGACGCTCGCCTTGCGCAACAGGCGCCAGAGCTCGCGGTACGGCTGGAAGACGCTCGGGCCGCGCTTCGACTGGATGATGTGCTTGGCGCGGTCAATGACGCCCGGCAACAGCGGTGCGCACAGCAAGACGAGCAGCACCTGAGATGCCTGCTGGGCTGCAAGAAACACGGTCTCCTCCGCAGTGCTTGCTGGTGGCCATAGTTCGGCCAGTGCAACTTCTTCTGGGAGGAGTTATCAGCAGAGCGCTGCAGTTCCGGCCCGACTCACCCGGTCCGCGGCGAGACTCCATCGCCGAACTCCGGCAGTCTAACGAAGCCCCTTGGCTCTGGCAAGGAGCCTCGTCGGAGGGGTAAGCATCCCATTCTCTGTGCTGGCTGACGCGGCAACGGGCTGAGCCCCGTCCGTACGCTGTTGGTGTCAGCAAGCCAGCAGACGAGGAGGGGCTCTAGATGGAGTGTACGGTGCCGGTCGAGGTTCGCCTGGCGACCGACCACGCGGACGTCGGCTCGCTGGAGCGGACGATCAGCGAGGCCCTCGTCGAGGTCGGCGTCCGACTCTGGGGCGAAGTGGTCGATCGCCTGGAGCAGGCCCTGCCGGTGCCGGCCGGCTGCACCGCCTGCGGCGGGACCATGAAGGCGAACGGTCGGGCGAGGCGTCGCCTGGTGACCCTCGCCGGCGAGGTCGAGCTGCGCCGACGCCGGTATCGCTGCACGAGCTGTGGGTCGGAGGTCGTGCCACTCGATGCCGCCCTCGGCCTTGAGCCTCGGACGGCGCACACCCTCGGGGTCCACGAGCGCGGGCTGTGGCTCGTCACCGAGATGAGCTATCAGAAGGCGGTCGACACCGCCGCCGAGCTCCGCCGTTGGCCGATCGGCCGGGGTGAGCTCCACCGCTGGGTGGCCGAGGAGGGCGCCGCGCTCGAAGCGGCCCGGGCGGCCGAGACCGAGACGGTCCTGGGCGCCCATCCCGATCGGCGGACGCGACCGCTGCGCCGCGGCGGGACGGTCTGGGTCAGCGCCGACTCAGACGATGGTTCACGATCGGGCGAGTGGCACCGAGCTGGAGGTCAAGATCGGCCTGGTGTTCGACGGCACCCGGCAGATCGGCCGGAACCGACGGGTCCTGACCGGGAGGACCCTCGACGCGGGCACCGAGAGCTGGACCGCCTTTGCCGAGCGGTTCACCGCGCTGTGCACGCGGCTCGGCGTGTACGAGGCCGACCGGATCTGCTTCGTGTCCGACGGGGCCGCGGCGATCCGCTGGATCCGTGAGCGCGCCTTCCCGAGCGCTATCGAGCTGCTCGACTGGTACCACCTCGTCGAGGCTCTCCGACGAGCCATCGGTGACGAGCGCAGCGACCGCCTCGAGACCGCCCTCGCGGTGGCCGCGCCGGGCGATGCCGGGCGCCTGGCCGAGCTCCTCGCCGGCTGGGCCTTCGAGGAGGTGGGCTCGGACCTCGAGCGCGCGAACAAGCTCGCCGCCGTGTGGGGCTACGTGATGAACAACCGGCGTGCGATCGAGAACTACGCGATCGTTCCGCTCGCCTCCTCCGGGCCGATGGAGAAGGCGGTCGACATTGTCGTCGCCCGGCGCTTCAAGGCCCGCGGCATGAGCTGGTTCCGGCGCGGTGTATCGGCCCTCGTTCGCCTTCGACTGCTGCGTCTCAACGGGACGTGGAGCCACTACTGGTCCGAACGCTTTGGTGCGGCGCTCCGGCCCTGGCCCTCGTCCGCCTGACCCAGCACAGAGAATGGGATGCTTCCCTCGACACGCGTGGCGCGCGTGGCAGCATGCCAGTCAACGAGCGGTGCCCGCTGGCACCACGAGCAGCGACGCGACCGCTACGGGAAGAGGTTCCGGACCCAGTCTCGGAGCCGGCCCAGCGCGCCTCCCGCGGGCGCCGACTCGTAGCGGCCCGGCTCGCCTTGGCGGAACTCACGCTCCCAGAGCCGCAGCAACCCAATCGACGTGCTGAAGGCGGGCGTCAGCAGATGGTCGACCAGACCGCCGACCCCGGTCGGCCCCGCGACCCGGACCGGCATCTGCAGCACCTCGCGCCCGAGCTCCGCCACCCCCGCCAGCTGCGCGCCCCCCCCGGTCAGCACGATCCCTGCGGGGAGGATGCCGCCCCGACCGGCGTCCGTGATCTGCTCGCCGAGCTGCTCGAACAGCTCCCGCATGCGAGCCTCGATGATGTCGCACATCTCCGCGCGCTGGATCGTGCGCCCCTGCTCCTCGCCGAAGACGCTGACGGTGATCAGCTCCTCCGGCGCCACCGCGCGCAGGTTCGCGCAGCCGTGGTTGATCTTGACGTCCTCCGCCACCTGCAGGCTCGTCTTCAGGCCGATCATCAGGTCGTTGGTGACGTTGTTGCCGCCGATCGGCAAAACGGCGGTGTGGAACGGCCAGCCGTCCATGAACAGCGCGAGCGAGGTCGTGCCCGCCCCGATGTCGGCGACCGCGACGCCGAGGTCGCGTTCGGTGTCGGTGAGCACCGCCTCCGCGGCCGCCAGCGGCGTCGGCACTTTCTGTTCGATGCGGATCCCCGCCTGTGCCACGCACTTCGAAAGGTTCTGGATGGCGCTGACGCTCCCCGTCACGATGTGCGCGTCGACCTCGAGGCGCGTGGCGCTCATCCCGAGCGGGTCCTTCACGCCCTCCTGCCCATCGACCGTGTAGCCGCGGGTGATCACGTCGAGGATCTCGCGGTTCGAGGGGATCGAGACCGCGCGGGCCACGTCGATCGCGCGCTCCTCGTCCTCCCGGCTCACCTCTTTGTCGTGACCGCTGACCGCCACCGCACCGTGGGAGTTCAGGCTCTCGATGTGGCTGCCGCCGACCGCGACGAAGGCCGACTCGATGCGGACCCCGCTGGTGCGCTCCGCCTGCTCCAATGCGCTCGCGATCGATGCCACCGTCTGGTCGATGTTGACGACGACGCCCTTCTTCAGGCCCGACGACGCCGGCGCCCCCTTGCCGATGATCGAAAGCCCGCCGTCGGTGCTGATCTCGGCGATCAGCGCGACGACCTTGCTCGTGCCGACATCGATCGCGGCAATGACCGCTTCTCGCTCCACGCCCTATCCCTTCATCCGAGCTGCTGCCCGGCCTAGAGAAAATGCCGCCGGATCAGGGCGACGTTCTGGAAGATCCGCAGGCCGAACGTGATGAGTGCCACCAGGTACAGGTCGAGGCCCAGCCGGTCGCCCACGAACGTGAGCAGCACCGCCACGAGGGCATTCACGATGAACCCCGAGATGAAGATTCGATTGTCGTAGCTGCCGTCCAACTCCGCCCGGATCGCGCCGAGCACCGAGTCCAGGGCCGCCAGGATCGCGACGGCCGAATAGCGGGCGAGCTCGAAGCTGACGTTGATGCGGAGGATGAGGGCCAGCAGGACGCCGACGAGCAGCCCCGCCAGCGGGATCCACACGTTCTCCCCACCTCCTCACAATCGGACACGGCAAGGCTACTCGACCGTGCGCAACCCCGGCAAGGCCAGCCTGCGCAACCGCTGCAGTCACGTCAACTGCCCGGGTCACGGCGCTCACGGCCCCGACCGGCTGGTGAAGGTGCCGCACTGATCGCCCTCCGGAAACAGGTAGACACTCGCCACCTTCCGTTCGCCGACCTGCGCGAGCAGGCTCGCGAGGCACTGCACCTGGGCCGGGATCAGATCGGGCGACCGGAGCGTCGCCGTATACATGCCGAAGACCGCCAGCCAACCCCGCGGCACGCTCGAGACCGTGAACCCGTCCGCGTCCGTGATCTCGAAGGAGAACGTCGCCGCCCGGCTCCCCAGCAGCTTCGGCGTGAGGGCACCGAGCCGGCGCGCCACCGCCAGGTCCGTCGCGTCGAGGGTGTCGCCCGGTGCCAGGGGACGGCGGCCGCTCCGATCGTCGGCGAAGACCGGCAGCCCGGCAGTGGCCGGATCGCCGGGCGTTGCCGGCCCCATCACGACCCCCTCCACGTCGACCAGCCAGCGCTCGTTCGAGGAGGCCCAGACCAGGATGGGCTGTCGCTCCGCGAGTCGCACCACGAGCCGGTCCGGTAGCTCGACCCTGAGCCGGGCGTCCGTCACGGCGGGCAGCGCCAGCAGCGCCCGCCGCAAGCGCGCCGTGTCGAGCACGAACACGTTCGGATGCGGTGTGGCGGCCAGCCCCAGCGCGGCATCGACGGCACTCGTGGGCGTGTAACGCGCCCCCTCCACGTCGAGCTGACGCAGCTCGAAGGCGGGCGACGTCGCCGCGCCGAAGATCGCCGCCAGGGCGGCCACGGCCACCAGCGCGGCCCCGATGCGGCGCGCGGCGATCCCGGCCGACGCGCGGCGGACCACGGGGGGGCGGCGGCGCGACGCGCGCCGCACCGGGAGTGTCACGGCAGGTCCGCGCGGGTCAACGCGCGCCGCGGACGGCGCCGGTCCCGCTCCAGCGCCAGCGCCAGGATCGCCCGACAGAGGTCGGCGAACGCCCGACCGTCGGCCGCGCAGATCGCGGGAAAGAGGCTGATCGGCGTGAAGCCGGGGATCGTGTTGATCTCGCTCAGATAGAGCGTGCCCCTCGCCAGCAGGAAGTCCACCCGCGCGAACCCCTCGCCGCCGATCGCGAGGAAGGCGGCGCGCGCGAGCGTGTGCAGCTGCTCGCGCAGCGCGTCGGAGACCGCGGCGCGCGCCGCGGTGCGCGAGACGCCCGCCGCGTACTTGGCGGCGTAGTCGTAGAACTCACGGCCGGGAAAGACCTCGCCGGGTCCGTGGCTCTCCAGGTCTTCCGGGCCGTTGCCGAGCACCGCCATCTCGAGCTCGCGCGGATGGTCCAGGTACGCTTCGGCGAGCGCGCGGTCGTCGAACCGAAACGCCTCGGCCAGGGCCGCGCCCAGCTCGTCGGCGTCGGCCGGGTGGTGCACGATGCGCATGCCGACGCTCGAACCGAGCCGCGCCGGCTTGATCATCAGCCGCGGGTCGGGCAGCGCCGCGGCGAAGGCCGCCAGCCCGGCGAAGACCGCCGCCCGGTCGGCCTCGATCGCGGCGACGCTCACGTCGCGCCACGGGACAACGGGCATCCCCAACGCGGCCACGAGGCGCTTGAAGAGGCTCTTGTCCATCCCGACCGCCGACGCCGCCACACCCGACCCCGTGTAGACGAGTCCGGCCGCCTCGCAGAGCGCCTGGACCGTGCCGTCCTCTCCGTACGGGCCGTGGAGCGCGATGAAGACCACCGGCGCCGGGTCGCGGGCGGCGAGGCGGTCCAGCGCCTGCCCCCCAGGGAGCGGCCCCTCGGCACCGAGCCCGCCCGGGTCGTCGTAGGCGGCCACCGGAATCCGTCCGTCGAGCGCCGCGACCGGCAATCGCCACCAGCTGCCGTCGAGCCCGATCAGCCAGCCCTCGACAGGGTGCCCGGCCCCGGCGAGTGCCGCCGCAACCGCGCGTCCGGAGACGAGCGAGACGTCATGCTCAACCGAGGGGCCGCCGAGCAGCACCGCAACCGGGATCGGCGGCAGCACGGCAGGCGGCGCGCTCACGACTCCGCCTCCTGCCAATCCGACCAGTCGCCGGCGAAGA
>JAKAMV010000461.1 GCA_021812735.1 Chloroflexota bacterium
GGGTGGCCGGCAGCTCCGCCCGGATCTCGCGGCAGGCCTCGATGCCCGAGCCGTCCGGCAGCCGGACGTCCATGACCACGATGTCAGGCTGGAAGCGGCGGGCCTGCTCGATGGACTCGGCCGCCGTCCCGGCCTCGGCGACGACCTGGAACCCCTCGCGGCGGTCCAGGAGGGCGACGAGGCCCTGGCGAACCACCTCGTGGTCATCGACGACCAGCAGGCGCAGCGGACGCGAGCTCAGATCAGTCACGTTTGCTTGTCTCCGACCCGGAAGG
Source organism: Chloroflexota bacterium (assembly GCA_021812735.1). The sequence continues at coordinate 276 of JAKAMV010000461.1, forward strand.
GGGGACGCTCCCCGATGCGACGTTGGGCGACGCCGGCACTCGCACGATGATACGCGTGCCAGTGCCATTGGGCCGCTCGATCGCGAACGATCCGCCCATCCCCACGGCCCGGTCGCGCATGTTGCCGAGGCCCTGGTGCCGCCCCAGGTGGTCCGGCCCGCCGTGGAGCGCCGGGTCGAACCCGCGCCCGTTGTCCTCGACGCACAGCACCAGGTCGTCGTCCTCGGGCGCGAGCACCACCGAGGTCCGCGTGGCGCCCGAGTGCCGCGCCACGTTCGAGAGCGCCTCGCGGGCGATGAACAGCAGGTCCGACGAGCGGTCGGGGGGCAGGGCCCGAAGGATGTCGGCACCGCCCTCGAGGTCCACGTCCAAGTCGATCATCGCGTTCATGCCCAGCTCCTCGCCGAGACGCGCCAGCGACTCCACGGGGTCCTCCTCGCCGCCCAACGTTGGGCGCAGCCTGAGGATGTACGAGCGGATGTCCGCGATCACCAGGTTGAGCGCATCGATGGCGCGGTCCACGCGCGCCACCGCCTCCGCGTGCCCGGCCTGGTCCTCGACAAGCTCGGGCACGTCCTCGAGGGACAGGCCGACGGCGTAGATCGCCTGGATGATCCCGTCGTGGAGGTCCTTGCCGATGCGCTCGCGCTCCTCCACCACCGCCAGGCGCTGGACGAGGTCGTGGAGCCGGGCGTTCTCGATGGCGATGCCCGCGTGGACCGCGAACATCTCGACCAGCCGCTCGTCATCGTCGGTGAACGGCAAGCCCCCCCGCTTGTCCGTCAGGTACAGGTTGCCGACGGAGCGCCCCTTCACCACGACCGGCGCGCCCAGGAACGACCGCATGATCGGGTGGCTTGCGGGGAAGCCGTACGCGGTCGGGTCCTTGAGGATGTCGTCCACGCGAAGCGTTCGGCCCTCGCGGATGATGCGCCCCAGCAGGCCCATGCCGTGGGGCACGGACCCGATCTGGCCCCGCAGCTCCGGCGTGACCCCGCTCGTGATGAACCGCTCGATGCGGCCGCGTCCGTCGGCGATGCCCAGGGCAGCGTACTCGGCGCCGACCAGGTCCCTGACGCGCTCCACGATGACGGTCAGGACGCGATCGATGTCGAGCTCCGCGGCGACCGCCCGGGACGCCGTCTCGAGCGACGAGAGTCGCTCGGCGCGGGCATACACCTCCGCTCGCGACCAGGCCGCGTCCAGCGCCACCCCCATCGTCCGAACCACGGCCTCCACGGCACCGGCCGGCGCGTCGAGGATCAGGCGGCCGCGCGTCCCGTGTGGGCTGTCCGAGCCGAGCGCGAACGTCGCCAGGCCCTCGCGCTCCTCGGCTGGGGGGATCCGCGCGAGCGTGCCCGAGCCGACCTGGAGTTCCGGCAGGGGAGCAGCAGACACCTCGAGGATCGCGCCCCGCGCCCCGACCGCGCCCAGCACGCCCTCCAGCGCCAGCGCGACCTCGTCCCGTGCTGCGGTCGAGGGCGCCTTGTGCCAGCGCTCGAGCGCCTCCAGGGCGCGCACGAACGGAAACGCGTCGATGGTGGGGGCAGTCGGGGTTTCGCCCTGTGCGGGCTTGGGACTTGACACGCCGTGAGCCTACCAGCCCGACGGTGACCACGGGTCACGGTGCCCTTGCCTTAGGGCCATTGGTCACTTCGCAGACGAGCCCTCGACCCCGACCATTCGCGCATCCGTCTGCCGATATGCTCGCCGGAGTGCCCCTCCTCGTGGAGCCCGCCATGCCGTCCCCGCTCTCCGCCCGCCTCCCACTCGCCGCGGCCTGATCGAAAGCCGATGACCGCGATGGCCTCCAGCACGAACCCCGCCCCGGCCCCGCTGCCGAATGCCGGCACGCGCGCGTCGGGTGAGACCGCGCCCCGGCGCAAGAAGCTGCTCCTCGCCACTGACCTCACCGACGCGTCGGCATCCGCCACCGACGAGGCGTTCGACCTGGCGGCCCAGCTCGACGCGTCGCTGCTCGTGGTGTCCGTGATCGACCCCGGCTCGCTGCTGATGCCGGGCGGGCGCTTCCGCGTGCGCGTGGACCAGGTCCGCGACCGGCGCGAGCAGCAGGCGCAGGCGCTCGTGGAGCGCGGGCGTCAGACCGGGATCGACGTGTCGTTCCTGATCTGGACCGGTGACCCGGGCGACATGATCGTCGAGGCGGCCGAGGCCGAACATGCCGACATGATCCTGGTGGGCAGCCACGGCCGCGGCGCGGTGGGCCGGTTGTTCCTGGGCAGCGTGTCGGAGCACGTCGTCCGCAACGCTCCCTGCCCGGTCCTGGTGGTCCGGCCGCGGGAGGCTCCCGCACCCTGATCCCGGAGCGGCGTCCTGCCGCCAACCCGCATGTCCCGCCGACGCCCGGTCGATTCTCCCCCGACCGGGCGTCGGGTCGTCCGGACCCCGGCCCAATGCCGGGGTCCGATCCCGGGCCTACTTCGTGTAGATGCCCTCGGGGTCCAGCTCCTCGCGGACGAGGCGCAGCTCCTCGGCCGTGGGCGGCGGGGTGGTCTGGAGGCTCGCGCTGATCTTGGGCTCCCACGCAATCGTGGCGCGCACCTCGTCCAGCGTGGCGCCCGGGTGCAGGAAGTCGAGCCGCATCTCGCCCGTCTCGTCGAAGTGCCAGATGCCGAGGTCCGTGACGACCACGGTCGGCCCACGCCCGTTCCAGCCGCCCGCCTTGCGGATCGCCTCGGACTGCTCGGCCCCGCCGAGGTTGCCGGGCGAGGTCCGGAAGTCGATCTCCCTGACGAAGCTGCGCGCGGACTGGCGCATGATCACGAACACCTCGCGGGCGTTGATCGCGATCTCGCAGGCGCCGCCGGAACCGGGCAGCCTAGTCTTGGGCGCGTCGTAGGCGCCGATGACCGTGGTGTTGATGTTGCCGAACCGATCGATCTGCGCCGCGCCGAGGAACCCCACGTCGATCAGCCCGCGCTGGAGGTAGTAGGCGAACAGCTCCCACATCGAGACCACGGCCGTGGCGCCCGTGACGATCGTGGGGTCTCCGATGGACAGCGGCAGCCGCGCGGGCCGGGCGCCGAACACGCCCGCCTCGTAGACCATCTCGAGGTCCGGGGCAACCGTGCGCTGGGCAAGGTTGACCGCGATGTTGGGCAGGCCGACGCCCACGAAGCAGACGTGCTGGCCGGCGAGCTCGCGCGCCGCGGCCACGATCATCATCTCGCTCCGGGTGAAGCCGAGGTCGCTCATCGGTAGCTCCCGTAGTCCACCGAGCCCGACGGGGCCGGGCCGGGTCGCAGGGACGCGATCCGCTCGGCGCCCAGCTTCTCGACGTACGCGGCGCGGTCAGGCAGGCCGTAGACCCACTCGCGCAGCCAGGCCTGGACCTTCTCCTCGTCACGGCTGATGGGGTCCCAGTCGAGGTAGAAGCGGTTGTCGCGGTCGTAGGCGCCCTGGACGTACGAGGGGTGCGCGCCGTACGGCTCGACGACCACCGCGTCCACGATGATCCCGGGGATCACCGTGCGGTTGGGGTCCGCGCGGACGACGCTCTCGTCCACCAGCTCCTCCACCACGACGATCACGCGGTCCGCGGCGAAGGCCGCCTCCTTCTGCGCGCCGAGCAGACCCCAGATCTGCGTGTTGCCGTTCGCGTCCGCGCGCTGGGCGTGGATGATCGACACGTCCGGGTTGAGCGGCGGGACGGCGTAGACGACCTCGTCCGAGAACGGCGACTTGATGGGCCGGATCAGCGGGTTGGCCTTGGGCAGGTCCGTCTCGAAGTACGACCGCAGCGGCATGAACGGCAGGTTGGCGGCGCCGGCCGTGTAGCGCGCCACCATGCCGAAGTGGCTGTACTCCTCGATCTCGAGGGGCCGCTCCCCCGCCAGCGAGGCCGGCTCGATCCGGCGCCGGATGGCGTTCAGGCCGCCCACGCCGGGGTTGCCGAGCCACGAGAAGATGAGCTTGCGGGCGACGCCGCCCGCGATCATCTGGTCGTAGATGACGTCCGGGGTCATCCGCGCGAGCACCAGGTCGCGCTTCCGCTGGCGGACGATCTCGTGACCGGCGGAGAAGCCGATCAGGTGGGTGAAGCCCTCGATGGCCACGGTGTCGCCGTCGCGGACGATCGCCGCGACGGCGTCATGCATCGAGGCGACCTTGCCCGGCATGGGCGGTCCTCCTGGCGCTGCGCTGCGGGGTGGGTGGGCGCGGTCAGCCGGCCGCCTCGACACCCGGTGCGGCCAGGCCCTCGGCCACCTCCTCGGCCACCTCGGCGGCGGCATGGCGGCGGTTCACGGCAACGGCCTCAACCGATTCGGCGAACAGGCGGACCGCGGTGGCGGCCTCCGACTCCGACACGACCAGCGGGGGCGACATCCGCACGCAGTCGTCGCCGGCCTCGAGCACGAGCAGGCCGCGATCGAACGCCTGCATCTGCACGGCCTCCGCCGTCTCGCCCGAGTCGAACTCGATGCCGATCATCAGGCCCTTGCCGCGGACGTCCCGGACGAGGCCCGGGAAGCGGTCCACCAGCGGCTTGAGGCCGTCCATGATCTCCCGGCCCCGCACGCCGGCGTTGGCGATCAGGCCGCCCTCGAGCAGCTTGATGGTCTCGAGCAGCGCGGCCAGCGCCACCGGGTTGCCGCCGTACGTGCTGCCGTGGGCCCCGGGGCCCCAGGTCATGACCTCGTCCCTGGCGATCATCGCGCCGACGGGCATGCCCGAGCCGATCCCCTTGGCGGTGAGCAGGATGTCCGGCTCGACGTCCCAGTGCTGGATCGCCCACATCTTGCCGGTGCGGCCGGCCCCGGACTGGACCTCGTCGGCGATGAGCAGGATGCCGTGGCGGTCGCACAGCTCGCGGAGGCGGGGCAGGAACTCCGGCTCCGGGACGACGTAGCCGCCCTCGCCCTGGATGGGCTCCACGATGATCGCGGCGAACTCGTCGGCGGGCATCAGGCGCTTGAACACGCGGTTCTCGATCTCGTCGAGACCGGCCATGCCGTACGGGACGTGGTAGACGCCCGGCAGCATCGGGCCGAAGTGCGCGTGGTACTTCGCCTTGGACGCGGTCAGGCTGACGGCGCCCATCGTCCGGCCGTGGAAGGCGCCGAGGAACGCGATGACGTTCTGGCGCTTGGTGTGGTAGCGGGCGAGCTTGAGACCGGCCTCGACCGCCTCCGCGCCGGAGTTGCCGATGAACACGCGCGACTTGCCGCGCATCGGCGCGATGCGGGCGAGCTCCGCGGCGGCGGTCGCGTAGATGGGCAGGTAGAAGTCGCTCGCGCTGAAGTGCTGGAGCTCGGCGGCCTGCGCCTGGATGGCCGCCACGACGGCCGGGTGGCTGTGGCCCGTGGAGTTGACCGCGATGCCGGCGGCGAAGTCCAGGAACACGTTGCCGTCGATGTCCTCGATCCGGCAGCCGAGACCGCGGGCCGGGACGATCGGGTAGGCGCGCGGCAGCGACGGACTCGTCCAGGCGTGGTCGAACTCGATGTGCGCGCGGGCCTTGGGACCCGGCAGGGCGGTCACGATGTCCGGCACGGGTCGCGCCTGAAGCGGCGTCGTCATGGGTGATCCTCGGCGGTGGCATGCGACCGGCGCGCCGAGGCGCCTGGCGCATACAGGTTATGCAGACTGCATACCACTCTACCAGAGCGGCGGGGCCCGACGAGCGTCGAATGGCCCGCCCGCGGCCCGGTCCCGGACCGCGCGACGAGGCTGGTGCCAGCGCTGCCACGGCCGCGAGGACGACGTCCTGAGGCCGGCGCGCGTTCCAATTGCCGGCGCACGAACAACGAGGGCGGTACGTTCTCCGGTACCACATAGTCGTTCTGGCCCACATCCGGCCAGGCCTTCGCCCTTGACCCTAGAGGGGATCGTGCCGACTCCTCCCCCGCGGGGCCGACGCGTCGCTGCCGTGCCGCCAGCCCCCGACCGAGGTCCGACTCGCATGAAGGTCCGCCTGCGCCGATTACCCGTCTCCTTCGCCGCCGTGGCGCTGTCGGCGCTCCTGGCGCTCGGCCTGCTGCCGATCCCGGGCACGGCGCCGCTGTCGGTCCTCGCCGCCGACAACGCGGCCTACGGCGGGCGGCTGGTCGTCCTCTGGCGCGGCACCCCGTCGGCCTCCGCCGCGTCCGCCGACGGCGGCGCGACGGTGTCGGTGTCGTCGGTCGGCCGGCGCTCGGTCGTCACCACAGCAGGCGGCGAGTCGCCCGCGACGGTCGCCGCACGCCTGCGGGCCGACCCGCGCGTGGCCGCGGTGGTGCCCGACGCGCCCGTGTACGCGGCTGGCTGGCCGACCGACGGCACGACGCCCCCGGACGACACCTACTACGCGGGCTACCAGCAGGACCTGCCGCTGATCGGCGTCCCGGCCGCCTGGCAGTCGACGACCGGCTCGCCCTCGGTCACGGTCGCGGTTCTCGACACCGGCGTCGACGAGGCCCACGAGGACCTCGCGGGCGCCGCATTCGTGGCCCCGATGAACGAGGTCGCCACCCTGGCCGACGGGGTCACCCCGAACCCGGCCTACCACACCGCCGACGTGACCGACGACAACGGCCACGGAACCCACGTCACCGGCACCATCGCCGCGCGGGCGAACAACGGCAAGGGGATCGCGGGCATCGCCCCCGGCGTGTCGGTCATGCCGGTCAAGGTGCTCGGCTCGAACGGCACGGGCTCGTGGTCGGGCATCCTCGACGGGGTGGACTGGGCCCGGACCCACGGCGCCAGGGTCATCAGCCTGAGCCTCGGCAGCACCCTCGACCCGTCGTGGGTGTCGTTCTCCCAGCCCACCTTCGACGCCGCCTGGGCGGCCGGGATCACGGTCGTCGCCGCCGCCGGCAACGACGGGACCAGCGCGCTCTCCTACCCGGCGTCGTTCAACCACGTGATCAGCGTGGCCGCGACCGACAACACCGCGACCGCCGCCTCGTTCTCCCAGTACAACGCCGCCGTCGACATCGCCGCCCCGGGCGTCAACACCGCCTCGACCACCGACAACGGCGGCTACGGCACCATGTCCGGCACCAGCATGGCGACCCCGCACGTCGCCGCCGTGGCCGCGCTGCTCCTGTCCGCCCACCCGTCCTGGACCCCGGCCGACGTCGAGGCCGCGATCGAGACGACGGCGACCGACGAGGGCGCGCCCGGCCGCGACGACCACTACGGCTGGGGCCTTGTCAACGCCGGCGCCGCGATGTCCTACCGCGTGCCGCAGACCGTCTCCTTCACCTCGTCCGCCCCGTCGTCCGCGAAGGTCGGCGACACCTACGCCGCGGCCGCGACCGCGACCAGCGGCCTGGCCGCGACCATCACGGCCGACGCCGCCTCCGGCGGCGCCTGCTCGGTCTCCGGCACGACCGTGACCATGGTCGCGTCCGGCACCTGCGTCCTCGACGCCGACCAGCCGGGCGACACCGACTGGGCCGCCGCCCAGACCGCCCAGCAGTCGTTCTCGGTCGCGGACCGGACGGCCACGCCGACCCCGGACCCGACGGCCACGCCGACCCCGGCGCCCACGGCCA
>JAKAMV010000462.1 GCA_021812735.1 Chloroflexota bacterium
TCCACGGTGTCGAAGCCCAGCGCCGCTGCCTTCGCCAGCCGGTAGCCGCGGCCGACGACGACGGCCCGCGCCGCGCCCATCGCGAGGGCCGCGTCGGCGGCCAGCAGGCCGATCGTCCCGGCGCCCGTGATCGCCACCGTGTCGCCGGGTCGGACGCCGCCCCGCACCGCGACATGGAGCGCGATCGAGGCCGGGTCGATCAGGGCGCCCTCGTCGAAGGACAGGCTGTCGGGCAGCCGGAAGATCGTCTTGATGCCCTGGACGACGTACGTGGCATCGGCGCCCTGGTAGCTGTGGCCGTACTGGCGGTGGAGGCCCGGCTTGCCGTAGTTCTCGCACAAGTTGTAGTGGCCCTCGACGCACTTCTGGCACACGCCGCATGCGTCGTGGCTGGTGCCCGCTACGCGGTCGCCGACCTTCCAGCCGTAGCCCTCGGCGCCCGGCCCCAGCGCCGCGATCTCGCCCGCCCACTCGTGGCCGGGGATGAACGGGAAGGACGGTGGCCAGAAGCCGGGGTAGTCGCCGTGGATCAGGTGGGCGTCGGTGCCACAGATGGACACGGCGCGGACGCGGGCGAGGACCTCGTTGCGGCCCGCCTGGGGCACTGGGACGTCTTGGACCTCGAGGGCGCTCGGGGCCAGGAGCACGAGGGCCCGCATTGTTGTGGGCAGGGCGGCGGTCACGGCGTCGGCACCTCCGGCGGGGTGGGATCGCGGCGGTTGCGGCGCCAGCAGATGGCGCGCCCGAGCGATGATCGATTATCGAACACGTCGCGGCCGTGCGCTAGCGGTCGGCGGACCGTTGACGGGGTCACCCCCTCCGCAGCGGCCCCTTGGTCCGGAGCCACCAGTCGTCGACGATCGCCGGCAGCGCCGCGTCGATCGCAAGCACCTGCTCGGGCGTGACCGGCGCATCGGCGATCGCGCGCGGCTCGACGGGCTCGGAGAAGAGCACCGCGTCGTCGAGCCGCTCGCCGGCGAGGTGCGCCAGGGACACGGTCTGGCCGCGCCAGGTGTCGAGGTTCAGCGCGTGGACGCCGTGGAACAGGGTGGGCGCCGCGACCGGTGTGTGGCCGAACACGACCCGCTCCATTCGCGCCCGCCGGTAGACAGACCAGGCCGACGCCGCCGGGAAGGCTTCCTCGGCCTGGAAGAACCGCTGCCGGATCCACAGTCTCCTCGCGCTGCCCTCAAACGCCGCGAGATCCTGGCCGGGAACAGGCCCGCCGTGCACGAGGAGCACGTCGCGCCAGCGCGCGTACGGGGCGAACGACCACACGAGGCTGCGGACGTCGGGTGCCGCTGCGAGGAAGCGGCTGGCGAGGGCCTGCGCGCTCGCGCCGAGCCATTCGGCCTCGCGCATGCCCGCCGAGAGCAGCGTGGCCGCCCCGCCGAAGGTCATAAACGCGCGGAAGATGTCGGGCACGCCGTCGAGCGCGCCGAGGAGCTGGATCTCGTGGTTGCCCTCGAGCAGCACGACCATGCCGCCGCGTGCTGGGGCCTGATCGCGAAGCGATGCCATCCGCCGCACCAGGCCCACGCTGTTCGGCCCGCGGTCAACCAGGTCGCCCGTGATCACGAGCGCGGTGCCGGGGGGCGCTGTCCAGGCCTCGGCCCCGTCGGTCAGACCTGCTCGCGCCAGCAGCCGATCCGTCGCGGCCAGCTGACCGTGGAGGTCTGACGCGGCGAACACCGTGAACTCGTCGGGGATCGCGACCGGGGCGACGCGCGTGGGCATGCCCCATGGATACGCCACAGCGCCGGTTTCGTCTACCGGCCTCCCGTTCTCGCCCGCCAACCCGACTATACTGGCGCAGCGATCCCATGGTTGTGCCGGCCGTGTCGCACCGCGCCAGCGGGTGCCGCCGGACGGCGGGGCAGGTCGTGCAGCCGCCATGAGGCGAGCGCCTCCCGCATCAGGGGCCTGACGTGACGGACGCATTCGACAGCCTCGCCCCCGCGCCGGGTCCCGCCGTTCCGCACTGGCGTCGCATTGAGCTGGCCCTGCGGATCCGGATCGGCATGCTGGCCCCCGGCGACCCGCTTCCGTCGGACGCCGAGCTGTGCCGCGAGTTCGGCGTCAGCCGCATGACCGCCCGGAATGCGATGGCGAGGCTTGCCGCTGACGGCCTGATCGTGCGCGTCTCGGGCCGCGGCAGTTACGTCGCGGAGCCGCCGTCCCACCGCCGGGCGGACCGCCTTCTCACCTTCAGCCACGAGATGCGCCGCCGTGGGCGCACGCCCTCGTCGCGCCTGCTGGCGCGCGAGATCCGCCCGTCCGTGCGGGCGGAGGCGGAGTCGCTCGGGATCCGCGTCTCGGAGCCCGTGGTGGTCGTGCGTCGGCTGCGCTGCGCCGATGGGGAGCCGATCGCGCTCGAGACCGCCGTGCTGATCGCTGCCGTGGCCAAGATCGTGCTGGCCGCCGAGGTGGAGCAGGGCTCGCTCCACGAAGCCCTGGCGCAGGGCGGCTGGCACCTGCGTCGCGGCGCCGCGACCATCGGCGCCGCGGCCGCCACCGCCGAGGACGCCCGCCTGCTGGAGCTCCGGCGCGGCGACCCCTTGCTGGTCGAGCGGCGGGTGATCGCCGATGCCCATGGGCGGCGAGTCGAGGCCACCGAGAGCCGCTACTCCGCCGACCGCTATGCGCTCGACGTCCGGTTCGACGTCGAGCCCGACACGACCCGGGAGGTCTGATGCCCGCCGGCCGCGAGCGCATCCGCGCCGCTCGTCGCCCGTCGCGAACCCCACCGCCTGCCGATCGAGCTGGGCGGCACGCGCCTGACCGGGATGCACGTCAACTCCTGCCGGCGGTTCGGCCCGCACCTGGCCTTGAGCCGCGCGAGCCCGGTGCGGAGGACCGCGCCCAGCAGCTCGCCCCGGTCCGCGATATCCAGCCGGACCTGCCAGCCGAGAACATCCTCGCAATGCACGAGGCCGTGCGCGAGTGGGAGCCCGTCCATGCCTGAGGTCGTCGTTGGTCGTCTCGTGCTCGCCGACGCGGTGGTGCCGGGCCGCGTCGTCGTGGAGGGCGGCAAGATCGCCTCGGTCGAGCCCGACGAGTCGGCCGCCGCCGGGCCCTATGTCGCGCCCGGCTTCATCGACGTCCACTGCCACGGCTGGGGCGGCCACGACGCCACCGGCGACACGGACGCCCTGTCAGGCATGGCGCGGGCGCTGCTCCGTCGGGGCGTCACGTCGTTCCTGCCCACCGCTCCGACGCTGTCAGCCGACGAGTTGCCCCGCTTCGCTGAGCGGGTCCGGGCCTGGATGCCCATTGCCCCGGCCGACGGCGCCGTGCCGCTCGGGTTCAACCTCGAGGGGCCGTTCATCGCGCCTGCGCGCAAGGGCGCGCACGACCCGGCGCTCCTCCGCACCCCGGCCGACCTCGACCCGGCCGTGATCGAGCGCGTGCTCGACGGCCTGCGGATCATGACGATCGCGCCTGAGCTGCCGGGATCGCCGGCACTCATCGCGCGGCTCGCCGAGCGCGGGATCGTGACCTCGCTCGGCCACTCGCAGGCGACGCTCGCGGAGGCGCAGGCGGGCTACGCGGCGGCTGGGCGGCGCGTCACGACCACGCACCTGTTCAACGCGATGTCCGGCATCGACCACCGCAACCCCGGCCTCGCGGTGGCGGCGCTCGTGGACGACGACGCCTACGCAGAGCTAATCGCCGACGGCTTCCACGTTCACCCGGCGCTGTGGCCGATCATCACGCGCACCAAGCCGGCGGACCGCCTGGTGCTGATCAGTGACGCGCTGCCGCTCGCCGGCATGGGCGACGGGCGCACACGCGTGGGTGGCCTCGAGGTGGACGTGCGCGGCGGCCGCGCGACGCTGGTGGGCACGGACACGCTCGCGGGCTCCACGATCGCGCTGGACACGGCGGTCCGCAACCTCGTCCGCGAAGGGCTGCCGCTGGTGCGCGCCGTGCAGGCCGCGTCGTCCAACCCCGCCGCGCTGCTCGATGCGCACGATCGCGGGCGGATCGAGGTCGGGCGCCTCGCGCACCTCGTGGAGTTGGACGATGACCTGCGGGTTCGCCGCGTGCTCCGAGGGGAAGCCTGGGTGGACGCGAGCTGACCGCTCGAGCCCCCGGGCCGCGTGACGTTCCCGGTGCCGTGCTGGACGTCTCGGCCCGCCGGTCGCCCCCTCAGCTCGCAGCTCGCCGCCCGATCGCGACCGCCTCGGCCGCGGCCGCGCCGATCGCCTCCCAGCGGTGGTTGCGGATCGCGTCAGGCGGGGCGATCCATGTGCCTCCGCAGGCGACGACGGCCGGGAGCGCGAGGTACGCGGCCAGGTTGGCCGCCGTGACCCCGCCCGTGGGGACGAAGCGCACCTCGCGATAGGGGGCCGCGATGGCCCGGATGTAGCCGACGCCACCCGACGCCTCGGCGGGGAAGAACTTGACGAGGCTCAGGCCCGCCGCGAGCGCCATCTCGATCTCGGTGGGCGTGGCAGCGCCCGGGAGCATGGCCACGCCGCGCTCGGCGGCCCGCGCCACGACGGCTGGCCCGAACCCGGGCGCCACGATGAACTCGGCGCCGGCGTCAACCGCCCGGTCGACGGTGGCCGGGTCGAGCACCGTGCCCGCTCCCACGAGCGCATCTGGCCGGGCGGCGCGGATCGCGGCGATCGCATCAGCCGCCGCGGCGGTGCGGAACGTCACCTCCGCCATCGGCAGCCCGCCCTGCGCGAGCGCTTCAGCAAGCCCGACAGCGTCGGCCGCGTCGTCGATGGTCACGACCGGGACCACGCGGACCTCGGCGAGCCGCGCCGCGAACGCCTCCACCTGCATGGTCAGCCCCCCACCACGCGGTCGAGGAACGCGTCGTCCACGAGCCCGCGTGCGATCGCGTCGCGATAGACGGCGATCGTCCGCTCGACGCCCACGGCCAGTGGCGTCACCGGCTGGGCGCCCAGCGCGGCCTCTAGCGGCGCGCCGTCGAACGCCTCGGGGAACGGCAGGATCCGGTCTCCGAACGTGATCATCCCGCGGGAGGCAGGCGCCACGTCCCCGATGGCGTCGACCACCTCGTCCACGCCGATGCGCGGGCCGCCGATGCTGAACACCTCGGCGCCCGGCCGCCCGCTGCGCGCCGCCGCGATGAACGCCGCCGCGACATCCTCGACGAACTGGAACTGGCAGCCGCCGCCGAAGTCGATGCGGTATGGGCGCCCGGCTGCCGCGGCGATCATCGCCACGGTGGGCTTTGACGTCACCCCCTGGTCCCGGCCGGGGCCGTAGGCGGAATGGGGCCGGAGCCCCGTGCTCGCGAGCCCCCAGCTCTCCCAGTACACGCGGGCCGCCTGCTCGTTGGCGACCTTGAACACGCCGTAGTGCGAGGTCGGATGAAGCTCGGCGTCCATGCCGACGACCGCATCCGCGTAGTGTGCCTTCGGACCGAACACCGCGGCGCTGCTCGCGTAGACGAGGCGACCGGTCTCCAGGCGCCGCGCCAGCTCGAACATCACGGCGGTGCCCTCGACGTTGACGCGGGCGCCGGCGATCGGGTCGGCCGCGCAGAACGGCAGCTGGAGGGCGGCGAGGTGGACGATGCGGCTGACGCCCGAGCGGCGGGCCACCGCCTCGATCGCGGCGAGGTCGGTGATGTCGGCGGCCACCAGCTGGACGCTCGCCAGCTCCGGTTCGGTCAGGACGAGGCGCAGCCGGGCGTCGGAGCCCCGGGCAGACACAACCGTGACGGACAGGCCCTCGCGCACCAAGGCGCGCACGACCCACGCGCCGATGCAGCCGGTGCCGCCGGTGACCAGGAACCGCTCGTCGGGCATCGCGTCCTCCGGTCGCGCTGGGGTTGGGGCGAGGTGGGGAGGTGCTCGGCCTAGGCAACCTTCTCGTATGCGACGATCTCCATGCCCGCATGCAGCGCGTTGAGCGCCGGCTGCAGGCCCTGGTGCACGTCGCTCACGCGCCAAGCCACCGCGTTGTCGGCCGTCTCCCACCGGAACACCAGCTGGTAACGGTCGGCGTGCTCCGCCTCGCGCAGGAGACTGCACTCGATCAGGCCCGGCATCTCGAGCACGGGCGGCCGGTACTGCTCAGCGATGAAGCGCTCGAACTCGGCGGTCTTTGCGGGCAGGACGGCGAAGCTGATGTGGCGCTCGATCATGCCGGTGGCTCCTAAAGTGGTCTTACCAGTTGACGACTTTATCAGAAGCGCCATAGCATCGCCCGGGTCCCATCGAGCGGAGGAGCAGCGTGGCAACCGATCCCGAACCCGCCGCCGGCGGCGGTGCCGAGACGCCACCGGCGTGGCCGCGTTTCGCGCTGGTGGACCGCAGCACCCTGCCCGAGGAGATCGCGTCGCGCCTGCTCGACCTCATCCGGGCCGAGCAGCTCCGGCCCGGCGACAAGCTGCCCGCCGAGCGGGAGCTGGCCGCGGAGATGAGCGTCAGTCGGCCGGTCCTGCGCGAGGCGCTTCGCGCGCTCGCGATCATGAACGTCGTCGAGATCCGCCAGGGTGCCGGCACCTACATCACCGCCCTCGAGCCGCAGCAGCTCATCTCGCACCTCGACTTCGTGTTCTCGAAGGACCCCGTCGCGCTGTCGCAGGTCATCGAGACCCGGCGCATCGTGGAGGTGGGCAACGTCCGCCTAGCGGCTCAGCGGATCACGCCCGACGAGCTGAGCGACCTGGATGCGCTGCTGCAGCGGCTGCAGGCCGCCGTGGACGACGCCGACCGCTTCGCGGAGCTCGATATCGCGTTTCACGACGCCGTCTGCGAGGCGGCCGGCAACTTCCTGCTCGTCCAGTTCATGCGCATCATCAACACGCTGGGCAGGGTGAGCCGAGAGCGGACGGGCGCTGCCGCCGCGACTCGCCGGGGCGCCCTCAAGGACCACGAGACGATCCTGACCGCGCTGCGCGCGCATGACCCCGCTGCGGCAGCCGCCGCCATGGAGGCGCACCTGACCCACGTGGAGGCGGCGCTGGCGAGCGCCGTGGCGTCGGCCGTGCGGCGATGAACATCCAGGGCCGCCACCACTTCGCCGCACCGCGCGGCGCGGTGTTCGCCGCCATCCGCGACCCGCGCGTGCTGCTCGCTGTGATCCCCGGTTGCGAGGCCGTCCAGCAGGTTGGCCCCGACGAGTACGCGGGCCGGATCGCCCTCCGCCTTCCGGGCGCTGCGGGCACCTACCGCACGCACGTCCGCCTCGTCGACATCCTCGAGCCCGAGCGATGCGACCTCGACGGTCGCGTCGAGGGCGCCATGGGCACGATCGCGGGCCGGGCCCGGTTCGAGCTCGCGGACGCCGACGCCGGGACCGCCATGACCTACAGCGGGTCGGGCGTGGTCGGCGGCCCGCTCGCCCGCCTCGACGGCGGCATCGCAGAACGCCTCGCCCAATCGCTGATCGGCCAGGGTCTCGCCGCCCTGGACCGTCGCCTTGCCATGGAGGTCCACGAGTGACGGTCTCGAGCTACTTCCAGCCCGCGTCGGTGCCAGAGGCCCTGGCCCTCCTCACGGAGCACGGTCCCGAGCTCCTGGTGATCGCCGGTGGGACGGTCGCGATGCCGCTGATCAACGAGGGCATCTCGCTGCCGGCCAGGGTGATGGGCCTGCGCCGGCTCGGGATCGACCGCGTGGAGCTGGTGGGCGACCGCCTCATGATCGGCGCCACGGCAACGCTCACGGCGCTGGCCGCCCAGCCGCACCTGCCGCTCCTGGCTGAGGCCGCGCGCCACACGGCCAGCTGGCAGGTGCGCAACGTGGGCACGGTCGGCGGCAACCTGTTCACCCCGCCG
>JAKAMV010000011.1 GCA_021812735.1 Chloroflexota bacterium
CGCGACGAGCGGGACCTCGTCGATGGTGAGGCCGGCGCCCTCGGCGTAGGTCTCGAGCGTGCGCCGGTAGTGCGGGTGGACGGCCCGCGACACGAGCAGCCGCCCGCGCCCGGTGGCGCGGCACGTCATCAGCGCCGCCTCGGCCGTCGCGGCCCCGCCGTCGTAGTGCGAGGCCGAGACCACGTCCATGCCCGTGAGCTCGGCGATCAGGCTCTGGTACTCGTAGATCGACTGGAGCGTCCCCTGGCTGACCTCGGGCTGGTACGGGGTGTAGGCCGTGTACCACTCGCCGCGGAGCAGCATCTGGTCGACCGCGGCCGGCGTCCAGTGCCGGTACGCGCCCGCCCCCAGGAAGCAGGCGAGGTCGGTGCGGTTCCTCGCGGCCAGCTGCACGAGCCGCGCCGTGAGCTCGAGCTCGGGCTCGGGCGGGTCGAGTCGGAGGGGCCCGGAGCGGAGCGCCTCCGGGATGTCGTCGAACAGCCGGTCGACGGAGTCGACGCCGATGGCGTCGAGCATGCGCGCCCGGTCGTCCGCAGCGTGGGGACCGTACGGCATGGTCAGCCCTCGGCGGTCAGCTGCTCGTAGGCGGCGGCGTCGAGCAGCGCGTCGAGCTGCCCGGCGTCGGCCACCTTGACGCGCAGCATCCATCCCTCGCCGTACGGGTCCGAGTTGACGAGCTCCGGCTGGCCGCCCAGCGCGTCGTTGACGGCGACGACCTCGCCCGAGACCGGGGCGAACAGGTCCGAGACGGCCTTCACCGACTCGACCACGCCGAACGTCGCGTGCTGGCTGAGCGAGCGCCCGACGGCGGGCAGCTCGACGAACACCACGTCGCCGAGCTGGTGCGCGGCGAACTCCGTGATGCCGACGACGGCCTCGTCGCCGTCGACGCGGACCCACTCGTGCTCCTTGGTGTAGCGCAGGTCTCCGGGGACCATGAATCGGCTCCTCTGCGTGGTTGTGCCGCACGGCCCCGAGGGGCGCAGCGGTGCGCGGGGACGGGCGGCGGCTGGATCGCGACCGGGGATCAGGCCGGGCGCCTGTAGAAGGGGAGCGGCACGACCTCGGCTGCAACCGGGGCGCCGCGGATCTCGACTGCCAGCATCGTACCGGGTTCGGACTGGCCTGTAGCGACGTAGGCCATGGCGATGGCGGCGTTCAGCGTGGGCGACATGGTGCCCGAGGTGACCACGCCGGCGGGCGCGCCGTCCGCCAGCACGGGGTAGCCGTGGCGGGCGATCCCACGCTCGCGGAGGGTCAGGCCGACCAGCCGCCGCGAGGTGCCGTCGCGGGCGATCTTCTCGAGCGCCTGGCGCCCGGTGAACTGACCGGCCTTGCCCAGCTTGACCACCCGCCCGAGCCCCGCCTCGTACGGGTTGGTCGACCGGTCGAGCTCGTTGCCGTACAGCGGCATCCCCGCTTCGAGTCGCAGCGTGTCGCGGGCGCCGAGGCCCACCGGGACGAGCCCGCTCGACCGCCCGGCGTTGAACAGCGCGTCCCAGACGTCGTGGACGCGCGCCACGTCGGCGAACACCTCGAAGCCGTCCTCGCCCGTGTAGCCCGTGCGCGCGATCATCGCCGGCACCCCGGCGACCGAGCCCTCGGCGATGCCGTAGTAGCGGATGGCCCCGATGTCCACGTCCGCCAGCGGCCCCAGGATGTCGAGCGCCCGCGGGCCCTGCACGGCGACCAGGCCGGTGGCCAGCGACTGGTCGTCGAGCACCGCCCTGAAGCCCTCGAGACGGTGTGCGAGGGCGTCGGACACGGTCCGCGAGTTCGACGCGTTGGCGACCACCATGAACCGCGTCTCGCCGAGGCGGTAGACGATCAGGTCGTCGATGATCCCGCCGTCCTCGGCGCAGATCATCGAGTAGTGGGCGCGGCCGACTGCGAGCGACTGGGGGTCCGTGACCAGCGCGGCGGCCAGCGCCGGCGCCGCCTCCGCGCCCTCCACCAGGAGCTCGCCCATGTGCGACAGATCGAACAGGCCGGCGGCCGAGCGGGTGGCGCGGTGCTCCTCGAGGATCCCCGCGTACTGGATGGGCATCAGCCAGCCGGCGAAGTCCACGATCTTGGCGCCCAGCGCCTCATGCCGGTCGAGGAGCGGCGAGGGCTGCGGCGCCGGGGGGGTCTGGGTCATGCGTTCGGGATCTCCTGGATGGGGGCGGCGCCGGGGAATCGGCTCCCGGTCGCAGCGGCGCCGGCGCGGGCGACGAGCGACCGCTCGGTCTCGAAGGTCAGCAGACTCGAGGCGTCGTCGAAGCCGATCCAGCGCACCTCGTCGAACTCGTGGTCATGGCGCGCCAGGTCGCCACCCGTAGGCGCCATCAGGTAGTAGTGCACGGTCTTGTGGATCCGGGTCCGCCCCTGCACGAACGTGTAGTCGATCGAGTCGAAGGGGCGCACGATCTCGACCTCGAGGCCGGTCTCCTCGGTGACCTCGCGGGCGGCCGTCTCCTCGGTGGTCTCGCCGGGGATCGGGGTGCCTTTCGGGAGGGTCCAGGTGACCCCGTCCCGCTCGCGCCTGCGGCGGCCCACCACGAGCTGCGGCACACCCCCGTCGAACCGGATGACGATCCCGCCTGCGGAGGTGGCCGTCCCCTGCTTCAGCCGCGCCACGCCGAGGCCACGGAGGGGCGGCGCGGGCCGGCGCCACGGTCCGTGCGGGTCCAGGACATCGCCGCCGCTCGGCGAGGGCGCACCAGGGCGACGGCGCGGTCCGCCTCGATCACGGCAGAGCGCCACGGAGCGCGGAGCTCCGTGAGCGGGCCCATCTCGGTCTGCCGGAGGACCGTGTGCCGCGACGGGGCGGGGGTGAACCGCGGGCCCGCACCGAGCCCGAGGCGCCGCTCGCGAGCCCTCGGCGTCTGGTGGACGTACCTCGCGGGCCATGCCCCGCGAAGGGCGGCGAGACTGTGCTGCATGACCGCATCGTACCGCGTCAGGAGCCCCTCGCAAGTGCGGTCCGGAGGCGTTCTGTCGCTTCTGGTGACAGCGTGCCCCGCCTCGCCGCGATCTCGACGCCGCGGGCGAGCAGCGCCCGGTACACGGGCAGGGCGG
The DNA here is from genome assembly GCA_021812735.1 of Chloroflexota bacterium. The sequence continues at coordinate 3,061 of JAKAMV010000011.1, forward strand.
CCGGCGCCGCGGAGGCCAGCGCCGCGAGGTGCCCGGCCACCGTCCCGGCATCGCCGCGCGTGGCCGGGCCCGTCAGTGCGGCGTCGATGCCGAGCGCGGTCGCGTTGGCGATCGTCTGCTCCACGAGCGGCAGGTAGATGCGCAGGGCGCCCGCCTCGTCGAGGCCGAGCCCGGCGGCGACTTCCCGGATCGCGTCGAGCAGCGCCACCACACCGCCCGCCGAGAGGACTGCGGCGGCGTGGTAGGCCGCCTTGGTGCCCGGCGCGAGCCGGACCGGCGCGCCGCCGATCGCCTCGGCCATCTCGGCGAGGTGGGCCGCCAGGTCGTCGTCGCCCTCGATCGCGATCGTCGCGCCGCGGAGCGCGGCCAGGGCACGGTCGAGGTCGGCGAAGGCGACGAGCGGGTGGAAGGCGCCCGCCTGCGTGCCGGCCGACAGCGCGGGCGCGAGGACCTCGGCGCCGAGCAGGCCGCTGGTGTGGACGATCGCCTGCCCCGCATACAGGCGCAGCGTGGCCGCCAGCTGGCCGATGACGTCGTCGGGGACCGTGAGGATGATCAGCTCCACGTCGTCCACCAGGGCGGTCGCCTCGGCGAACGCGCGGACGTTGGGGACGTGCTCGCGGAACCGGGCGCGGCGCCCTGCGTCCCTCGAGGCCACCGCCCCCACCGGCCAGCCCGCGCGCGACAGCGCCACGCCGAGGGCGAGGCCCACCGGACCGGCGCCGACGATCCCCACCACGGGCCGCTCCCCAGGCCCCGAGTGCGCGTGCGGATGGGTGTGGTCCGACGCGTGCTCGAGGTCGCCGTGGCGGTGCACGCCGCCCCGCGTGGGGTCGAGGTCGATCCCCTCGGCGGCCAACTCGTCGAAGGCGGCCTCGTGCTCCGCCATGCGCCGCTCTCGGGCGCGGCGCTCGGCCGCCTCCAGCTCGTCCCAGGCCCTCATCGTCCGCACCAGCGCCTGGTGCGTGCGCGGTACACTTCCACGCATCGAGTGTAGCGAGCGGTTCGAGGGCGCACCCTCATCGCCCGGTCCCCATCAGCGGAGATCAGAGCATGCCCGTGCCCAACGCATTCGGCTCGCGCGCCTCCCTCGGCCCCGGCCTCCCCGACCTCTACCGGCTCGACGCCCTCGCGCACGCCGGTCTGCCGCTCGGCGTGGACCTCGGGCGCGCGCCGATGACCCTCAAGATCCTGCTCGAGAACTCGCTCCGCCATGCCGGCGGCGGCATCGTCCGCGACGAGGACGTCGCGACGCTGGCGGGCTGGAGGCCGGGCGCGTCGGCCGCCGAGGCCGAGGTCCCGTTCATGCCCTCGCGCGTCGTGCTGCAGGACTTCACCGGCGTGCCGGCGGTCGTTGACCTCGCGGCCATGCGCGACGCGATGGCGGCCCTGGGCGGCGACCCCGCGCGCGTGAATCCCCTGGTGCCGGCGGACCTCGTGATCGACCACTCCGTCCAGATCGACGCCTGGGGCGGCTCGGGCGCGTTCGCGTTCAACGTGGAGCGGGAGTACGAGCGCAACGGCGAGCGGTACCAGCTGCTGCGCTGGGCCCAGACCGCGTTCCGCGACCTGCGGGTCGTGCCGCCGGGCACGGGCATCATCCACCAGGTCAACCTCGAGTACCTCGCCACCGTGGTCGCGGACCGCCCCGACGGCGGCGGTCGGGTCGCCTTCCCGGACACGCTCGTGGGGACGGACTCGCACACCACGATGATCAACGGGCTGGGCGTGCTCGGCTACGGCGTCGGGGGCATCGAGGCGGAGGCCGTCCTGCTCGGCCAGCCGCTCTACCAGCAGCTGCCGCGGATCGTGGGCGTGCGCCTGTCGGGCGAGCTGCCGCCGGCGGCCACCGCCACCGACCTCGTCCTCGTGATCACCGAGCTGCTGCGCAAGTTCGGCGTGGTGGGGACGTTCGTCGAGTTCGCGGGCGACGGCCTGGCCGGGCTGCCGCTCGCGGACCGCGCGACGATCGCCAACATGAGCCCCGAGTTCGGGGCCACCTCCACGCTGTTCCCCATCGACGCGGAGACGCTCGCCTACCTGCGCCTCACCGGGCGCCCGCCCGAGCGCGTCGAACTGGTGGAGCGCTACGCGAAGGCGCAGGGTCTGTGGCGGGAGGCCGGCGCGGCGCCCGAGTTCGACGCCCTGCTCGAGCTGGACCTCGGCACCGTCGAGCCGTCCCTGGCCGGCCCGCGACGCCCGCAGGACCGCGTGGCCCTGTCCAGGGTGGGCGACAACTTCCGGGCCGCCTACCCCGACACGGTGGGCGTGCCCCGCAGGGCCGTCGAGGCGCGCGGCGCCAGCACCGAGCTCGGGCACGGCTCGGTGGTGATCGCGGCCATCACCTCTTGCACCAACACGTCCAACCCGATGGTGATGGTGGGCGCGGGCCTGGTGGCCAGGAACGCGGTGGCCAGGGGCCTCGAGGTCAACCCCGCCGTCAAGACGTCGCTCGCCCCGGGCTCGCGGGCGGTCACCGGCTACCTCGAGCGCGCCGGCCTGATGGAGCCCCTCGCCCGCCTGGGCTTCGCGTTGGCGGGCTACGGCTGCACCACCTGCATCGGCAACTCCGGCCCGTTGGATGAACCCGTCGCCAAGGCTGTCGAGGCCGACCAGCTGGTGGTGGCGGCCGTGCTCTCGGGCAACCGCAACTTCGAGGGCCGGGTGCACCCGCTCGTGCGCGCTGCGTACCTCGCCTCGCCGCCGCTCGTGGTCGCCTTCGCGCTCGCGGGCCGCGTGGACGTGGACCTCACCACCGAGCCGCTGGGCACAGGCGCCGACGGGCGGCCGGTGATGCTCGCCGACGTGTGGCCCACGCAGGCGCAGATCCGAGAGGTCGTCGGCCGGACGATCGACGCGGAGCTCTTCCGCCAGACGTACGCGACCGTGTTCGAGGGCGACGAGCGGTGGCGCGCCATCGCCATCCCCGAGGGCGACCGCTATGCCTGGGACGACGCGTCCACGTACATCGCCAACCCGCCGTTCTTCCAGGGCCTCACCCGCGACCCGGCACCCCTGACCGACATCGTCGACGCCCGTGTGCTGGCGCTCCTCGGCGACTCGGTGACCACCGACCACATCAGCCCGGCGGGCTCGATCGCGGCCTGGTCCCCCGCCGGCCGGTGGCTCCAGGCGCACGGCGTGGCCCCGGTGGACTTCAACCAGTACGGCGCCCGCCGCGGCCACCACGAGGTGATGATGCGCGGCACGTTCGGCAACATCCGCCTGCGGAACCGCCTCGTCGAGGGCAGGGAGGGGCCGTACACGGTCCACCTCCCCGACGGCGCCGAGACGTTCATCTACGACGCGGCGATGGCGTACCGGGCCCAGGGCACCCCGTGCCTGGTGATCGCCGGCAAGGAGTACGGCTCCGGCTCGTCGCGCGACTGGGCCGCCAAGGGCACGACGCTGCTGGGCATCCGGGCGGTCATCGCCGAGAGCTACGAGCGGATCCACCGCTCGAACCTGGTGGGGATGGGCGTGCTGCCGCTCCAGTTCCTGCCCGGCGAGAGCGCGGCATCGCTCGGGCTCACCGGCCGGGAGGCCTACACGATCGCCGGGGTCGCGGACCTGGCGCCGCGGCAGGTGGTCACCGTCACCGCCCGGTCGGACGAGGACGGCACCGCCCGGAGCTTCCGGGTCGTGGCCCGGCTCGACGGCCCGATCGAGGTGGAGTACCTGCGCCAGGGCGGCATCCTGCCCGCCGTGCTCCGCCGGCTCGCCGCCGGCTGAGCGCCGCGCCGGACACGACGAAGCCCCCCGGGACCGGGGGGCTTCGCGCTGCGCGGGCCCAGCCCGACGGGGAGGAGGCCGTCGAGCGAGGCTTTCGATGCGTGCGACGCGGCGTCGCCGGGGATTGTTACGCCGCTGTCTGAGAATTCCAGGCCCGTCCGCCGAACGGCCCCGGGGCGACGGGAGACACCGGCGGCAGGCCGTCAGAATCACGCAGGCGGAGCCGCCGGGCTCCGCCTGGATGGACCGTCAGGATGGTGGGCGATACTGGGCTCGAACCAGTGACCTCACGGATGTGAACCGTGCGCTCTGACCGACTGAGCTAATCGCCCGTTTCCCCGAAGGGACTCGCATTCTAGCGCGAGTGCGCGATTCGATGAGGCGTCCGGGGCGGGCGTCTCGCGACCCGTCAGCGCCCCAGCCCGGGCCAGCGGCGCGCCACGGCCGCGCGGTCCAGCCCGTCCACCTCGACCACCTTGACGCGGCTCGACTCGCCCGAGGCCAGCCGGACGAACCCTCGCGGCACGCCCAGCTCGTCGGCCAGGAGGCGCAGCAGCGCCCGGTTCGCGGCGCCGTCCGCAGGCGGTGCCGCGACCCGCACCCGCAGCACGCCCTCGACCACGCCGTCGACCCGGTCGGCACCGCCCCGCGGCGTGAGCCGGACCGGGATGCGCAGGGGCGAGCGATCGCCCGCCGTCACAGCAGCAGCCGCCAGAGGAAGCCGAGGATCACGAGCACCAGCACCGCGGACGCGTCGAACGCGCCGGTGCTGGGCAGGCGGCGGCGGAGCGGGGCGAGGAGCGGCTCGGTCATGTCGATCACGAGCCTGGACGCCCGCCACCGATGCCCGGGGTCGGCGAAGGTGAGCAGGATCCGCGCCAGGACGAGCCCCCAGAGCAGCATGACGAAGACGCCGGCGAACAGCTGGGCTGGGCTCACGGGCGGACCTACCGGGCAGGGTCTGCCGCGGCCGGACGGGGACGCTCGCCGAACAGCGCGCGCCCGACGCGCACGATCGTGGCGCCCTCCTCCACCGCCACCTCGTAGTCGTCGCTCATGCCCATCGAGAGCGCCGGGCCGAGGCGCGGCTCGACCGCCCGCAGCCGTCCCGAGAGGACGCGCAGGGCGCGGAAGGTCGGGCGGGCCTCCTGCGCGGTGGGCACGAGGCGCCCGATCGTCATGAGCCCGTCGAGACGCAGGCCGCGCAGGCTCGCGAGGTGCGGCAGGGTCGCCTCGATGCCCGCCTCGTCGAAGCCCGATTTGGCCGGGTCGCCAGCCACGTTGACCTGGAGCAGCACGGGCAGCGGGCGCCCGGGCCGGAGGTCGCTCGAGACGCGGTCGAGGCGCTCCGCGAGCTCGAGCGACCCGACCGCCTCGAGCACGTCGAACAGCTCCACCGCGCGCCGCGCCTTGTTCGCCTGGAGGGGGCCGAGGAGGTGCCACTGGGCGCCCGCGACGTGCGGGATCTTGGCCGCCCCCTCCTGGACGCGGTTCTCCCCGAGCACGGTGAGGCCAGCGGCCACCGCGGCCCGGATCCGGTTCGGGGCGACGGTCTTGGACACGGCGACCAGCGTCACCCCGCCCGGGTCGCGCCCGGAGCGGCGCGCGGCCTCCGCGATCCGCTCCAGCACCGCCTCGCGCGCGCGCCGGAACGCCTCGACCTCGTCGAGGTCGAGGGGCGCGGCGGGACCGTCGTGAGCGATGGGGTCAGCGCCCCTTGCGCAGGAAGCTCGGGATCTCGAGGTCGTCCGCGTCGTACGTGGGGGCGCGGCGCGGCGGCTCGGGCGCGGCCTGGCGCTCCTGGCGGGCCGGCACGCCGACCGCCTCCGGGCGGGCGCGGGACTCGGCCTCGGTGGCCGTGCGCTGGCGCTCGAGCTCCTCGAGGAAGTCGCGGGCCGGCACCGGGGCGCCGGCGGCAGCCGACGCACCCGACGAGCGCAGGCCCGAGGCCGTTCCGTGGCGCTCGGCGGCGGACCGCGAGATCTCGGCGCGGCGCCGCCCGTCGAAGCCCGTGGCGATGACGGTGATCATCACCTCGTCCCCGAGGCGCTCGTTGAAGCTGGTCCCGAAGATGATGTTCGCCTCCGGGTCGGCGGCGGCGCGGATCTCCTCGGCGGCCTCGGTGACCTCCCACAGGGTGAGGTTCGACGAGCCCGTGATGTTGAACAGGATCCCCTGCGCGCCCGCGATGTTGATCTCGAGCAGCGGGCTGGCGACCGCCTGGCGGGCCGCATCCAGGGCGCGGTTGTCGCCCGTCGCCCGGCCGATGCCCATCAGCGCCGAGCCGGCGTCCTTCATGATCGTCCGGACGTCGGCGAAGTCGAGGTTGATCAGGCCGGGCACCGTGATGATGTCGCTGATGCCCGCGACGCCCTGGCGGAGCACGTCATCCACGACGCGGAATGCGTCCACGATGGACGTGTTCTTCTGGACGACGTCCCGCAAGCGGTCGTTGGGGATCGTGATCAGGGTGTCGACCTTGGCCTTGAGCTCCTCGGCCGACTTCTCCGCCACGAGCTTGCGGCGAGCGCCCTCGAAGCTGAACGGCTTGGTGACGACGCCGATGGTGAGGGCGCCCTGCTCCTTGGCGATCTCGGCCACGACCGGGGCCGCGCCCGACCCGGTGCCGCCGCCGAGGCCGGCAGTGATGAACACCATGTCGGAGTCCGCGATGGCGTCGGCGATCTTGTCGCGGTCCTCCTCGGCAGCGCGCTGGCCGATCGTGGAGTCGCCGCCCGCGCCGAGGCCTCGCGTGATCTTGTCGCCGATCCGGATCTTGTGCGGCGCGTCCGACTGCAGGAGGGCCTGGGCGTCCGTATTGCAGGCGATGAACTCGACGCCCATCATCTCGGCCCGGATCATCCGGTTGACGGCGTTGCTGCCGCCGCCGCCCACGCCGACGACGCGGATGAGCGCGAAGTTCTCGGAATCGGATCGCAGCGGCATCGGAGCACTCCCGGCTGTTCGGCGAAGCTTGCGCCTTTGGTTCCAGTTCGGGCCCACCCCTGTGGCACCGGGCGCAACGGCTCGGGCTGCGACGGGCGCGTGCGGGCGTCTGCGGAGTATACGCGCGCGGCCACGTTCGCGGCCATCTCGCCCAGACGCGCTGCGGCGCGCCTACGGGAAGATGCTGCGGATCGCGTCCCGGATGCGGCCGAGGAGGCCGCCGCCCTCCTGCGACGACTCGTACTGGAGCGGCTCGCCGGCGGCGACCTGGTGCGCGCCCCAGCGGAGCAGCCCCACCGCCGTCGCGTACGACGGGTCCGAGATGGTGTCGGTCAGGCCGCCCATCCCGGTGGGCCCGGAGACCCGGACCTGCATCTGCAGGACCTCCCGGCCCAGCTCCGCGGCGCCCGCCAGCTGCGATCCGCCGCCGGTGATGATCAGCCCGGCCGGGAGCATGCCCTGGCCGGCGCGCTTCATCTCCTCCTTGAGCAGCTCGTAGGTCTCGCGCATGCGCGCCTCGATGATCTGGGCGAGCTCGAGGCGGCTGACCGTGCGGCTTCCGTCGTCGCCCGGGTCGTTGACCGGGATGTCCTCGTCCTCGGCGTTGCGCAGGTCGCAGGTGCCGTGGCTGAGCTTGAGCTCCTCGGCGACCGGGAGGTGCGTCCGCAGCCCGATGGCGATGTCGTTGGTCACGTTGTTGCCGCCGACGGGCAGCACCGCGGTGTGGAACGGCGAGCCCTCGGAGAACATGGTGAGGTTGATCGTGCCGGCCCCGATGTCGGCCACGGCCACGCCGTGCTCCTTCTCCGCCTCGATCAGCACGGCCTCGGCCGACGCCAGGCCGTTGACGACCAGCTCATCGATCTTGACGCCGGCGAGCTGGACGCACTTGGTGAGGTTCTGGACCGCGGTCGCCGAGGCGGAGACGATGTGGGCCTCCACCTCGAGCCGCAGCGCGCTCATGCCCAGCGGGTCCTTGACGCCCTCCTGCCCGTCCACGGTGAAGCCGCGGCGCTCCACGTGGAGCACGTCGCGGTTGGACGGGATGGAGACGGCGCGCGCGACCTCGATCGCGCGGTCGACGTCCGCCCGGGTCACCTCGCGATGGTGCGCGGTGACCGCCACCTGGCCCGTCGAGTTGAGGCTCTCGACGTGGGGCCCGCCCACGCCCACGAACGCCCGGTCGATCTTCCAGCCCGACAGCCGCTCGGCGCGCTCGACGGCGTCCGCGATGCTGCGCACGGTCTGGTCGATGTTGACGATGGCGCCCTTCTTGAGGCCGGTGGCGGGCACGGTGCCGTGGCCCATGATCGTCAGGCGGCCGTCACGGCTGACCTCGCCGATGAGCGCCACCACCTTCGACGTGCCGACGTCGATGCCGACCAGGACCGCTTCGCGTTCCACGTGCCTCTGCTTCCCCTCGCTCGTTGGGGGCCCGGACCGCCGGGACCGATGCTAGATGAAGTGCCGCCGGATGAGCGCGACGTTGTTGAAGATTCGGAACCCGAAGTTGATCAGGGCGACCAGGTACAGGTCGAGGTTGAGGCGGTCGCCGATGAACACGAGGAGGACCGCCACGATCGCGTTGACCAGGAAGCCGCTGATGAAGATGCGATTGTCGTAGACGCCGTCGAGCTCTGCCCGGACCGCCCCGAGGACGGAGTCGAGCGCGGCGAGGATCGCCACGGCCAGATAGCGCGACAGCTCGATGCCGACGTTGACGTTGAGCAAGAGGCCGGCCAGGATTCCGATGACCAGACCCACGAGGGGCAGGAGCACGAGCCGCGGGCCTCCGTCCTTGGGAACGTCGTCACTACGCTACCAGACCACCGCTCGACCGGGGCGCGGCGCCATGCGACCCGGCCCGGGGCGGGAGCTCAGCCGCCGTCTCACGGCTTCGGCGTCCTGCTCGGCCTGGGGGTCTGGGTTGGGGCCGCCGTCGGGGCCGCCGTCGGCGTCGCGGCGGGCGTCGGCACCGGCCGCGGCGTCGGCCGCGGGGTCGCCGCGGGTCCCGGGGTCGGTCGCGGGGTGGCGGACGTCGTCGCCGATCCCCGCGGCAGGTAGGTGCCGCTCCGGTCGTCGGCCAGGATGATCCTGCCCACCTTCGCCTCGCGTCCGTACAGCAGGCTGCGCAGCAGGCGCACCTGGCCCGGGATCAGATCGGTGGTGCGCAGGGTGGGCGTGTAGAAGCCGAACACGGCGTCCCAGCCGGCGGGGACGCTCGACACGCTGAACCCGTCGGTGTCGTCCACCCTGATCGCGAGGCCGGCCGCCGAGCTGCCGAGGTCCGCGGGCGTCAGCGAGCCGAGCCGCAGCGCCGCGTCGAGCGTGACCGCGTCGAGCGTGGAGCCGAGCGCGAGCGGCGTGCCGAGCGCGCGCTCGTCGTCAATCACCGGCAGGGCGGCGGCGGCTGCGGGCGGCTGGTCGCCCAGGTCGGAGAACAGCAGGCCCGTGTCGTCGACGAGGTAGCGCTGCCCGCCCGCCTGCCACACGACCAGCGCCTGGCGCTCGGTGACCGCCACCTTGATCTCGTCGGGCAGCGCCACGGTGACGGAGGCCCACCGGATGGCCGGGATGCCGTCCAGCCGGTGGGCGAGAGCCCGGGGGTTGACGGTGAACAGGTTCTGCCCCGACGGGATGGCGAGGGCCGTGACGATCTCGTCCTGGGGCGTCCACACGGCGCCCGTCACCTGGGTCCTGCGCGCCGAGAACGCGCTGGAGGCGACGAGGCCGTACACGCCGGCCAGCGCCGCCAGCAGCACCAGCAGTGCCGCTGCCCGGACCGGCGTGAACCCCGCCGAGGCGCGTCTGACCGGCCGGGTCCGCCTGCCGCTCCCCCGCCGGATCCCCGGCCGCGCACCTGCGGGCCTCGCCGGGCGGGCGGCTGGCTGGCCGCGCCGGAGCGTCATCGCGGCAGGTCCGCCGTGGTGGTCCGGGAGCGGACCCGCGACGCCGCGCGTGTGAGCGCCAGGTCCACCACGCGCGAGCAGACGTCAACGAACGTGTAGCCGCCGAGCGCAGGCAGCGTCGGGAACAGGCTGATCGGCGTGAAGCCCGGGATGGTGTTGATCTCCGAGAGGACGACCCGCTCGTCGGCGCCCACCAGGAAGTCGACCCGCGCGAAGCCCTCGCAGCCGGCGGCGTTGTAGGCGGCGCGGGCGATGTCGAGGATGGTCGCGCACTGCTCGACGCTCACCTCGGCGACCAGCGTCGTCTGGGACAGGCCCTGGGTGTACTTGGCCTGGTAGTCGTAGAACTCGTGGCCGGACATGATCTCGCCCGGGCCGTACACCTCGAGCGCGTCCGGGTCGTTGCCGATGACCGACACCTCGAGGTCGCGGGCGCCCGCGACGTACTGCTCGACCAGCGCGACGTCGTCGAAGCGGAACGCCTCCTCCAGCGCGGGGCGGCGCTCCTCGGGGCGGTGGGCCAGGGTCATCCCGACCGAGCTGCCCAGCCGCGACGGCTTCACCATGAGGCGACCGTCGCCCGACGACCTCGCGAACGCGTCGACGGCCGCCAGCACGCCGTCGGGGTCGGCGGCCCATCGGGCGGCGCGCACCTCGAGCCAGTCCGCGACGGGCAGCGCCAGCCCGCGCACCAGCCGCTTGAACAGGGCCTTGTCCATGCCGATCGCGCTGGCGGCCACCCCCGAGCCCGTGTACGCCAGGCCCGCCGCCTCGCACAGCGCCTGCACGGTGCCGTCCTCGCCGAACGGGCCGTGCAGGGCGAGGAACGCGAGCGGCGGCCGCGCTCGGCCGGCCAGCTGGTCGAGCGCCTCGGCTGCGGTCGCCGGGCCCTCGGCGCCGAGCGACGACGGGGCGTCATAGTCGGCCTGCGGGCGGCCCTCGCGCCGGTGGCCGTCCGGCAGGCGCCACCACGCGCCGTCGAGCCCGAGATACCACTGCTCCACCGGGTAGCCCGCGCCGAGCAGCGCCTCGGCGATGGCGGTGCCCGACACGACCGACACGTCGTGCTCCGCGGACGGCCCGCCGAACACGACGGCGACGGGCGTCTGCGCGGGGACGTGGCCGAGCTTCGTGACGGGCATCTACGCGGTCTCCTCCGGGGTCCAGCGGGACCAGTCGCCGGCGAACTCGATCTCGAGCTGGAGCTCGATGCCGAGCCGGTCCCGCACCTCGGCGCTGACCGCCTCGACGAGGCGGCGGACGTCGGCCGCCGTCCCCCGCTGGTCGTTGACGATGAAGTTGGCGTGCTTCTCGGACACGACCGCGCCGCCGATGCGCCGGCCCTTCAGCCCGAGGCTGTCGATGAGCCGCCCGGCGGAGTCGCCGTCGGGGTTGCGGAACACCGACCCGGCGGACGGCAGTCCCAGCGGCTGGTGCTCGCGCCGCCAGCGCCGGATCTCGTCCAGCCGGGCTGTGATCTCGGCCGGGTCCGCCGGCGCCAGCCGGAAGGCCGCCGCCAGCACGATCTCCCCCCGGTGGTCCTTGAAGCGGCTGTGACGGTAGCGGAACTCAAGCTCGGATGCCGCGAGGACGGCCTCCGTGCCGTCGCCCAGGAGCACGGTCGCGGCCTCGAGGACGCGAGCGGTCTCGCCGCCGTGCGCGCCGGCGTTCGCCCAGACCGCCCCGCCCACCGTGCCCGGGATGGCCAGCCCGTACTCGAGGCCGCTCAGCCCGGCCCGCTGCGTCTCGGTGGCCGCCCGCGCCATCGGGACCCCCGCCTCGGCCGTGTAGCGGTCGCCGTCGAGCTGCGTCGCCTCGGCGCGGACCTCGACCACCAGGCCGCGGATCCCCGCGTCCGACACCACCAGGTCGCTGCCCCGGCCGAGCAGGAACAGCGGGATCGCGCGGGCGCGCGCGAAGCGCACGAGCCCCTTGAGCTCGAACGCGTTGTGCGCGGTGACGAACAGGTCCGCCGGCCCGCCCACCCGCATCGTCGTGTGCTTGGCCATGGGCTCCGCCTGCACGGCCCGGACGCCGACCCGACGGGCGAGGTCGGCCGCGACCGCCACGGGGTCGAACGCGGGGGTCGCGCCCGTCATCGCCGGCCGCCCTTCGCCATGGCCTCGATCGCGGACGCGCCCGGCAGCGGCGACCGGGTGGCCGCCGCCAGCACGAGCTCGGCCACCGCGTCGGCGGCGTGCGGACGGGCCGCGTCGCGCGCCGCGGCCGACATCCGGGCGTGGGCGACGGGGTCGGCGAGCAGCCCGGCCACCTCGAGCAGCCGGTCGGCGTCGAAGTCGGCGTCCTCGACGAGCAGCGCCGCGCCCGACGCGGCGTACGACTCCGCGTTGCGGCGCTGGTGCCCCGCGGCGTGCGGGTACGGGACGATGGCCATCGGCAGCGCGAACGCGGCCGCCTCCGCGAGCGTCGAGGACCCGGCGCGCCCGACGGCCAGGTCGGCCGCGGCGAGCGCCGCCGTCATGTCCTCGTGCAGGAACGCGTACGGTCGGTAGCGGTCGCGCAGCGCCTCGGGCAGCGCCGCCCGGGCGGCCGTCGCGGCGGCGAGCCCGTCATCGCCGGCGACGTGGATGACCCGGACCCGCTCGGTGAGCCGGGGCAGGGCCGGCAGCACGGCGGCGTTGATGCGGCGGACGGCCTGCGACCCGCCGAAGACCAGCAGGATCCGCTCGCCCGGGCGGCCGCCGAAGCGGGCGCGCGCCTCGTCCGGGTCGGCGTCGAGCCCCCGGATGGGCGTCCCGGTCACGTACGTCCGGGGGTGCGGCAGCGCCTCCGCGGTCTCGGGGAACGTGACCGCGAGGACGGTTGCCAGGCGGGCCACGAAGCGGACGCTCCGCCCGGGCACCACGTTGCCCTCCCAGAGGACGCTCGGGATGCGGAGCACCGCGGCGGCCAGCAGCGTCGGGACGGCGACGTAGCCGCCGGTGGTGAAGATGGCGGCCGGGCGGCGGGCGAGCAGGAGCAGCAGCGCCTGCGGGATGGAGGCGAGCAGCCGGAGCGGGTCCAGGACCAGGTGGACGTCGCGGGCGGCGGAGCGCAGGGAACGGAGCAGCAGCCGGGTCAGCGGGATCCCGGCGGGCGGGACGATGGCGCGTTCGAGCCCGCGGTGCCCGCCCAGCCAGGCGAGCTCCGGCGCAGCGCCGCCCGGGCCGTCAGGCGCTGCGGTTCGAGCGCGCAGCGATCGGGCGACGGCCAGAGCGGGGTAGATGTGCCCGCCCGTTCCGCCGCCCGCGATCAGCAGACGCATCGTTCCACGTCCCTTTCTCGACCGTCTCCCGGGACACCGACAGCAGGATCCCGACGGCCGCGAACGAGATCACCAGCGAGGACCCTCCGGCCGAGACGAACGGCAGCGGGATGCCCGTGACGGGGAGGAGCCCCACCACCACGCCGATGTTGATGAAGGCCTGGATGCAGATCCAGCCGGTGATGCCCGCGGCCAGCAGCGCCCCGAACGTGTCGGGCGCGCCCAGCGAGGTCCGGACGCCCAAGTACGCGAAGGCCACGAACAGCAGGATGATCAGCCCGGCGCCGACCAGCCCGAACTCCTCGCCGATGATCGCGAAGATGAAGTCGTTGGAGGCGTTGGGCACGAACAGGCCGCCCGCCAGGCGACTCTCCCCGAGGCCGGCGCCGAGGATGCCGCCCAGCGCGAGGGCGAGGTACCCCTGGACGCTGTGGTAGCCGTCGCCCTGCGCCACCGAGAACGGGTTGAGCCAGGCGTTGATGCGGCCCCACTGGTAGCCGTGCATGAAGTTGTAGACGACCAGTGGCACGGCCACCGCGCCCAGCAGGAGCACGTGGAGGATGCTGGCACCCGCCAGGAAGAACAGCAGGAACGCGGTGAACGCCAGCACCGACGAGGTCCCCAGGTCGGGCTCCTTGAGCACCAGGACCACGACCGGCGCCGTGAGCAGCAGGAACGGGACGGTCCCCGACCAGAACTTCCGGACGCCGCTCCCCTTCTTCTCGAACCAGTAGGCGAGGTACACCACCAGCGCGAGCTTCATGAACTCGGCCGGGTGGACCGCCGGCAGCGGCCCGACCTTGAGCCAGCGGGCCGAGCCGCCCACCACGACGTTGAGCGACGGCACGAAGACCAGCACCAGGGCGCCGATGCCGACGATGAACATCGGCAGCGCCGCCAGCCGCAGCAGCCGGTAGTCGACGCGCATCATCACCAGCATGGCCACCAGGCCCAGGGCCGCCCACAGGATCTGCGGCCCCACGATGGCGAACGTGTCGTCGGTCTGCAGGTAGGCGCGCATCGCCGACGACGAGTAGACCATCAGGATGCCGATGGCGGCGACGGCCACGATGGCCACCAGGATCCCGTACTCGGGGTCGTGGCGCTCGCGCTGGAGCGTCATCTCGATGCGGGGCGTCGGCCTGGGTCGGGCTGCGGCCCGCAGGACCGGGCTGGCGGCGCTCATCCGGGCCTCCCGTCGGTGGTGCCGGTCGCCCGGCGGCTGGCCGCGGCCAGGTGGCCCACGGCGTCGATGAAGGCGCGGCCGCGGGCCGCGTAGTCCGCGAACATGTCGAACGACGCCGCGGCCGGACTGAGCAGCACGGTCGCCGTGGCGCCGCGCGGCAGGTCGTCGAGGCGCGACCGCGCGAGGCGGGTCGCGGTCGCGACCGCCTCCTCCAGCGTGCTGGCGCGCGCGGTGTGGGCCAGGCCCGCGGCGTGGAACAGGCGCTCGAGGACGGGCCCGCTCTCGCCGATCAGCACGGCGGCGGCCGCGCGCTCGGCGGCGACGCGGGCGAGCTCGGACAGGTCGATGCCCTTGTCGCGCCCGCCTGCGATCAGCACGACTGGCGCCGGGAACGACCGCAGGGCCGCGACGACCGCATCGGGCTGGGTGCCCTGCGAGTCGTTGACGTAGCGCACGCGGTCGATGGTCGCCACCGTCTGCAGCCGGTGCTCCACACCGGTGAAGGCGCCCGCGGCGCGGCGGATGGCGTCGGGCGCCACGCCGAACAGGAGGCCGACGCTGATCGCGGCCAGCGCGTTGGAGACGTTGTGCGCCCCGGGGATCGCCAGCTCCTCGACCGGCATGATCGCCCCGCCGAGACCGGTCTGCGCGGTCCCGCCCCCGGCCAGCGGCAGGCGCTCGACGCCCGCCGACACGATCCAGCTGTCCACCACGCCGATGCCGCCGGGCACGGGCGCCTCGTTGCGGTACAGCACGACCGGAGCGGTGCCGAGCCCAGCGTAGGCGCCGACCACCGGGTCCTCGAGGTTGAGCACCAGCGCCCCGTCGGGGTCGACGAGCTCCGCCAGTCGCCGCTTGACGCGGCGGTAGGCCTCGAGCGTGCCGTGGCGGTCGAGGTGGTCGGAGGTGACGTTGGTGTAGACCGCCACCGTCGTGCCCCGCTCCAGCTTGGGCAGCTGCAGCTCCGAGAGCTCGATCACCACGCGGTGGTCCGGCGTGAGCTCGGGCAGGCGCTCCACGAGCGGCGTCCCGATGTTCCCGCCCAGGACCGCCGGGTGGAGCGGATCCGCGGAGAGGATCGCGTGGGCGAGCGAGGAGGTCGTGGTCTTGCCCTTGGTGCCGGTCACCCCCACGGTCGGCGACGGGCAGAGGCGCAGGAACAGGTCGGCCTCGGTGACCAGCTGGGGCGCCTCGGGGTCGCCGGCGGACCGGGCGTCCACCAGCGCCTGCAGCTGGCGCCGGAGGCGCGGCTCGGTGGTCGGGAAGTCATTAGTGATCGAGGGCGAGGTCGCCACCAGCGCCGCGCCCGACCAGGTGGTCGCCGGGTCCACCTCGGGGCCCAGGCGGAGCGCGATGTCGCGCATGCCGAGCAGCCCGATCGACCGCTCGAGCCGGTCGGCCGGGGCGCCGTCGTACACCGTCACCCGGGCGCCGGCGTCGTGCAGGAAGCGGGCCAGGGCCACGCCGCTGCGGGCCAGCCCGAGCACGGTCACCGGCCGCCCGTCGAGCGCCCCGCGCCGGATGTCGTCCACCGTGAGCGCGTCGAGGTCGATCGTCGGCATCTGCGCAGCCTCAGTGGATCGAGTTGATCGAGGCCAGGAACAGCGTCACGCCGAGCAGTCCCGCCAGGATGCCGACGATCCAGAAGCGCAGCGCGATCTTCTCCTCGTCCCAGCCGCCCAGCTCGAAGTGGTGGTGCAGCGGGGCCATCCGGAACACGCGCTTGCCGCCGGAGAGCTTGAAGTACCCGATCTGGATGATGTCGGACATCGTCTCCATGACGAACACGAATCCGACGATCGGCAGGACGAGGATCTGGCCGGTGATCAGGGCGATGACCGCCAGGGCCGCGCCGAAGCTGAGCGACCCGGAATCGCCCATGAACACCTGGGCCGGGTGCACGTTGAACCACAGGAAGCCGAGCAGCGCGCCGACGATCAGCGCGCTCAGCAGGGCTGTGTTGGGCTGCTGCGGCTCGTTGAGCAGGGCGATGATGAGGAACGAGACGTAGGCGAACGCGAGCGTGCCGCCGGCGAGCCCGTCGAGGCCGTCGGTGATGTTGACGCCGTTCGACGCGGCCACGATCGCGAACGCCGCGAACGGCACGTAGATGGCCGAGTCCACCGCCACGTCGCCGATGAACGGCACCCGGATCCCCGTGATCTGGTAGGTGCTCTGGAGCTGCCATGCCACGGCCACGGCCACCACCACCTGCCAGAGGAGCTTCTGGCGGGCGCCGATCCCCTCGCCCGTCCGTGCGTTGAGGTAGTCGTCGAAGGCCCCGAGCAGCCCGACCGCGAGCAGCGTGGCGAGCGGCGCGATGATGCCGCGCTCGATCGGCCGCAGGAGCGCGTACAGCACCAGCACCACCGTGAGCAGCAGCAGGCCGCCCATCGTGGGTGTCCCCCACTTGACCATGTGGCTCTGCGGCCCCTCCTCGCGGATCTGCTTGGCGAAGCCGAAGTGCCGGAGCAGCCGGATGTAGGGCGGCATCAGGATCACGACCACGAAGAACGCGATCAGCAGGCCCTGGATCAGCTCGTAGGTCATGCCGGGGCCTCGCCGCCCAGCCGTTCGACGAGATCGGCCACCAGCACCTCGAGGCCGACCCCGAGGCGGTCGCGGACAGCCTCGTCGAGGCCGATGCCCTGGGACGCCTTCACCAGCACCACGTCGCCCGGCCGCAGCCGCGCCAGCACCTCGTCGGCGGCTGCCCGGCGGCCGGCCGCGCGCACCACGCTCGGGGGCGGCATGCCGGCCGCGATCGCCCCGTCCGCGATCCCCGAGGCGGGCTCGCCCGCCTCGCCGGCCGCGACGACCAGGAGGTCCGCCGCGGACGCGGCCGCCGCGCCTGCCGATTCGTGGCCGGCGGCCGAGGCATCGCCCAGTTCCATCATGTGGCCCAGCACGGCCACGCGCCGGCCGGGCAGCCCGGAGAGCAGCTCGAGCGCGGCCCGGACCGAGCCCGGCGATGCGTTGTACGCGTCGTCGACGATCGTGACGCCGCCCGCGCGGTGCACCGCCGAGCGGTGCGGCGCCGAGCCGCCGGCCACCATGCCCGGCACGATCTCGTCGAGCGTCATCCCCGCGGCGAGCCCCACCGCCGCGCCCGCCAGGGCGTTGTCGACCGCGAGCCGGCCCAGGGCCGGGATGGCGACCTCGCGCCGCCCGGCGGGCGTCACCAGCGTGAACGCCATCCCCTCGAAGCCGCGCGGGACCACCGCCGCCGCGCGCACGTCGGCATCGGGCGCGAAGCCGTAGGTCACGACCCGCGCCGGCGTCCGGCGGGCCATGCGGCGCACGCGCTCGTCGTCCGCGTTGAGCACCGCCACGCCGCCGTCCGCGGCCGGGGGCAGCGCCTCGACGAGCTCCGCCTTCGCGTCCTCGATCGCCTCGATCGAGCCCAGCCGCGACAGGTGGACGGGCTGGACGGCGGTCACGACGCCGATCGCCGGCCGGGCGATTGCCGCGAGGTCGCGGATCTCGCCGCTGGCGTACATGCCCATCTCGAGCACCGCGGCCTGGTGCTCCGGGCCCAGGTCCAGCACGGTGAGGGGCAGGCCCACCTCGTTGTTGCGGTTGCCCTCGGACCGGAGGGTGGCGAAGCGGCCGGCGAGCACCGCAGCGACGGCCTCCTTGGTCGAGGTCTTGGCGATCGACCCGGTCACGCCCACCACGATGGGCGAGAAGCGCGCGCGCCACGCCGCGGCCACCGCCTGCAGCGCCCGGAGCGGGTCGGCCGCCAGCACCGCCGTGACATCCCCCAGCGCCTCGAGGGGCGGCTCGCCCGCCGCGAGGTCCGGCTCGCGGCCGATGAGCAGCGCGGCCGCGCCGGCCCGCGCCGCATCGGCGAGGAACCGGTGGCCGTCGGTCCGCTCGCCGGGCAGCGCCGCGAACAGCATGTCCGGCTGCACCAGTCGAGAGTCCACAGCGCCCCGTCGCGCGGGCCTCGACCCGCGCCGCAGCAGGCGGCCGCCGGTCGCGGCCACCAGATCGTCCGCCGTGAGGCGGGGGCGGTCGGAGACAGGGCCGGCGGCGTCGGCCGTCGGCTGGACAGGGCGGGTCACGGCCCCGAGTGTCGCATGGACGCTCACGGAGCGGCCTGGGGCGAAGGCGGCACCTCCTGCGTGTCGGGCAGCAGGTACGGCGTGGTGATCGCGTCGTGCGCGATCCGGCGGAAGAGCTCAAACGACATCACCGGCATCTCCAGCTCCCCCTGGCGGATGACGGTCGGCCGACCCTCCTCGATTCTGACCGCCAGCACCAGGTCCGGATGGCCCGGAGTGCGGGCGATGTACCCGACGAACGAGTAGTTGAAGAGGTTGACCTTCCAGTCGTTCGTGGCCGTGTCCCAGATCTGCGCCGTGCCCGTCTTGCCGCCCACCTCGTAGCCCGGGATCACGGTCCGGGAGCGGTAGTAGGGCACGCTGGACACGACCTCCCGCATCATCCCCGTGAGCGTGGTGGCGAGCTGCGGGGTCATGACCCGACCCTTCGAGATCGCCGTCGTGTCCTGGTTGCCGATGGACTTCACGACGCGCGGCTGCACGAGCGTGCCGCCGTTGAGCATGGACGCGTAGGCCTGCGCGAGCTGGATCGGGGTGACGGCCATCCCCTGCCCGAACGAGGCGTTGGCGAGGTCGATCTGGCGCCACGGCGTCACCGACGGGTCGTGGATGATGCCGGCGACCTCATTGGCGACGTCGATGCCCGTCTTCTGGCCGAAGCCCAGCGTGAGCCAGGTGTTGTACAGGATCCGCGACGCCTGGGCCGTGGTGCCCAGCCGCATCGCCGCCTGGGTCGCGACCACGTTGCGCGACCACGCCACGCCCTTGGCGAACGTCATGCGGGGCATCGGCTGCTTGTTCGCGTCGTGCACGTGCGTGGCGCCGTGGTCGAGGATCAGCTGCCCCGGGTCGTTGAACATGGTGGTCGGCTTCACCGCGCCCGTGCCGATGACCGCGTCGGCGGTCATCATCTTGAACACCGAGCCGGGCTCGTACACGGTGGACACGATCGGGTCCACGAACACGCCCGGGTCCGTGTTGGCCAGCTGCTCGTAGTCGTTGGCGTCGTAGGACGGGTAGCTCGCGTACGCGTAGACCTCGCCGTCGTAGGGGTCCATGACGACCGCGGAGACCCGCTTGGCGCGGTCCGCGATCCAGGCCGCAAGCAGCTCCTGCTCGACGGCCATCTGGAGCGACGCGTCGATGGTGAGCTCGACGTCCTTGCCCGGGTAGCCCTGCTCCACCACCGTCGAGGTGTCGGGGATGAGATTGCCCGCCCCGTCCTGCTGCGCGGCGACCACGGTGTCCTTGCCCGCCAGCACGGACTGGTAGTACTGCTCCACGCCGTACTGGCCCTGCCCCGCGCGGTTCACGAAGCCCAGCAGGTGCGCGGCCAGCGTGGTCCCCGGAGCGCCGCCCGGTTGGGTGTACTGGCGCAGCTCCTCGGGCGTGAGGATCAGGCCGAAGGCCGCGGGCTCGGACCCGCCGCTGGCGGCGCGGATCGCGTCGGACTGGTCGGGGGTGAGGTCGTGGGCCAGCACCGCGTACGGCCGGCCCGAGGTGACGAGCCGGGTGACCAGCTGCGCAGCGTCGCCCGTGAGCCCCAGGACCTGCACCACCGTCGCCGCGGTCGCCGCCTGCTGGCCCGGCGTGAGGTCCTTGGAGTCGATCGCAAGCAGGTCGCGCGACACGCTGGTGGCCAGGAGGACGGTGCCGGTGCGGTCGTAGATCGAGCCGCGCTGGGTCGGGATCGAGTAGGTCGTGGACGACTCTCGCACGGCCATCGCCGCAAGCTCGTCGCGGCGGGTCACCTGCCAGTAGGCGAGGCGCACGCCGAGCGTCCCCGCCACGACGATGAACGCGAGCAGGATGAGCAGCGCGCGGACCCGGGAGTCCGTCCGGCCAAGCACGATCGCGGCCCTCCGCTAGCGGGCCTGGACGACGAGCGGCGCCGCGAGGGGCCCGAGGCCGTACCCGACGGCGAGCGTCTTGATGGCGGGCGCCTTGCCGAGGCGGTTCAGGTCGTTCTCGATGTCGGCGGCCTGGTCCTGGAGCTGTCGCGCCTCGGTGGCGAGGTGGTCGGTCTCGTAGCCGGTCGCGGACACGCGGATGTCCTGGGAGAGCGAGAAGAACGCGCCGGCGAAGGCGACCACGATCATCGCCAGCAGCAGTGAGAGCCGAGACGGGCCGCGGCGAGCGCGCACCGCCGCCCGGCGACGACGTCGGGAGACGGCGGGGGTCGTGTCCCGCGCCCCGACGCCGATGCCGACATCGAGCCGCGGCACGCGCGGGAAGGCGACGGCGCGCTGGCGCGCGCCCTGGTAGACCGCCATGGGTCAGTCGCCCAGCGAGAAGTAGAGGCGCGGCGAGCGCGGATCGAGGAACGCGAAGCGGTCGGCGAGGACGTTCCGGCCGAGCTCGTCCAGCTCAGCCTCGAACGGCTCCTGGGCGAGATCGCGGCCGCGACGCTCCGACAGCTCGTGCTGGCGGCGGCCGTAGCTCTTGCGGCGGGAAGATTGGTGGCGCTTGCTCACGGGACTCCTCCTCCGTGGGCGGTGCCGGCGGTTGCCGGTCGGACGGGATCGAGGTGGCTGGCGGCTGCGGTGCGGTCGGTGGGCTCCTCCTCTGCTGTGGCGTTGGGCTCCTGCTCGGCGGCGGTCAGGCGGCGAGCCGCTCGGCGGCCCGGAGGCGGGCGCTGCGCGCCCGTGGATTGGCGTCGATCTCGGATTCGGTGGGCGTCATCGACGGACGCGTCACGAGGCGCAGGCGCGGGGACCGGCCGCAGACGCAGACCGGTGACTCGGGCGGACAGACGCACCCGCGCCGCTCGGTGTTGAGGAACCGCTTGACGATCCGGTCCTCGAGCGAGTGGTACGAGAGCACGACCAGCCTTCCGCCCGGCCGGAGCAGGTCCACCGCCGCCGCCAGGCCGGCCTCCAGGGCGTCGAGCTCGCCGTTGACGGCGATCCGGAGCGCCTGGAACACGCGCGTCGCGGGGTGCGTCCGCCGCGGCAGGCGCGGATTGCCGGGGACGACCCGCTCCACCAGCGCGGCCAGGTCCTCGGCGGTCTGGACCGGCGCGGCGGCCCGGGCGGCGACGATCGCCTTCGCGATGCGCCAGGCGGCCGGCTCCTCGCCGTACTTGCGGAAGAGGGCCGCGAGCTCGTCGGCGGACAGCGTCGCCAGGAGCTCGCCGGCCGGCACGCCGCGGCTGGTGTCGAAGCGCATGTCGAGCGGCCCGCCGGCACGGAAACCGAAGCCGCGGTCGGTGTCGGCCAGCTGGAAGGACGAGAGGCCCAGGTCGAACAGCAGCCCGTCCACGGCGCCGAACCCCGCCGCCGGCGCCACCTCCGCCAGCTCGCGGAAGTTGGCCCGGCGCAGCACCAGTCGATCGCCGAACCGGGCCAGCCGCCGGCCCACGCGCTCGATCGCCGCTCCGTCGGCGTCGAGCCCGAGGACGCGCCCGTCGGGGCTGGCGGCCTCCAGGATCCGCTCGGTGTGCCCACCGCCGCCGACTGTGGCGTCGATCTGGAGGCTGCCGGGCTGGGGGGCGAGCGTCCCGAGGACCTCGTCCGGCATCACCGGCTGGTGCCCTACCTCCATCATTCCTCCAACAGCCTGGCTGCGGATCCCGAGCGGACCCTGGAAGCGCATGTGGTGCGACGTCAGATCCCCATCCCGCTGACGAGCTGCGCGAAGGCCGCCTCGTCGTCCAGGACTGCGCTCTGGGCGTCCCAGCGGTCCTGGGACCAGAGCTCGACGCGGTTCTGGAGGCCCACGACCACGACCTCGCCCTCCAGGCCCGCGAACTCCCGCAGGTGCTGCGGCAGCAGGATCCGGCCCTGCCGGTCCAGCTCCAGCCGCACCGCCTTGCCGAACAGCCGGCGCTCAAGGGCCCGGGTCCGAGGGTCGGTCATCGGCAGCGCCGCGACGCTGCTCGTGATCCGGTCCCACTCGTCGTCCGGCAGGATCGCGAGGCAGGTGTCGAGCCACTGCGCGACGTGGAACATGCCGGCCAGCTGGGCACGCATCTTCGACGGGACGGCGAGGCGCCCCTTGTCGTCGATCTGGTGCCGGTACAGGCCCACAAATTCGTTGTCGCTGGACACGTGAGCTGGCTCGCTCCTGACGTCGATGGGGTTCGGGAGGCGGTTCTGGCGACCCTTGAGGGCTCGCTCTCCCCCACTTTCCTCCACTTCGCCCCACTCGGGGCATCATACAGCGCCGAATCGGTGCGTCAACGCTGAAATCACGGCCTCTTGCCCCGAAGTGCGGGGCCGTCGCCAGGCGTGCGGCACGGGCCAGGGCGCCTTCGTCCGTGCTGCGGCGGCCCGATCCGGCCGCAGCGGGCGCGCGTGCAGGCGGGCGTGGGGCCACGCGGGCGTGGGACGATGTGGGGAGGCGGGGCCCGATGGCGGGCCGAGTTGGCCCGGTGCTGGGGCTAGCGGGTCGGCGTGGGGATCTTGAGCTGGTCGCCCGGGCGGATCCCGTGCTTCTCGGCCGGGTTCCACGCGTAGATAGTGTCCAGCGGCACGCCGAACCAGTGGGCGATGCTGAACAGGTTGTCGCCGGCCCGGACCGTGTAGACGTAGCAGCCCGCCTGCCCCGGGCACGCCTTGAGGACGGCGAGGCGCGAGGCGGATGGGCCGCCGGACGG
Organism: Chloroflexota bacterium; assembly: GCA_021812735.1. The sequence continues at coordinate 25,763 of JAKAMV010000011.1, forward strand.
CGACGGCAGGGCACTCGGCGGTGCGACCGGCGACGCCGTCGCTGCCGGCGCCTGCGCGGCCGACGGTGTGACGCCAGGCGCAGGGGTCGACACGGGCGGCTGCGACGGGGGCTGCGTCGGCCCGGGCGTCGTGACGGCACTCGCGGCCAGCGTCGACGCCGAGGGCGTCGGCGACATCGCTGCCGCCGCTCCCGACGGCAGCGCCGAGGCGGGGAGGTCGATGCCGCCGCGCTGGATCACGAACCCGAACGAGATCCCGGCCGAGAGGCCCAGCACGACCAGCGAGGCCGCGATCACCCGCGGGACCGGAGGCGTCCGGATCGGACCGTGGGCGGCGGGCCTGGGCGGGGCGATCCGTCGCCGGTAGCGCGGGCAGTCGACATGGCCGGCGCGGAGGCAGACCAGCTCCTGCTGCTGGCGGGACAGCAGCCGCGGGCCGTTGATCGCGACGCAGCGGTGGTCGTCGCTGGGCTCCGCCTCGGGGTCGACCAGCAGGCCGTCGGACTCCAGGCGCAGGAAGGGGCAGTCCGCCGATCGCGGCACGGCGGGCTCCACCCGCGACGGACCGGTCGTGCCCTCGTCCGGCCCCGATCCCGCGGGCGCCCCCCACAACAGCGGCTCGCTCAGGGCTGGTGCCTCCAGATCGCACGGTCGAGCAACGCGCTCGCGCCCCAGACGGCCCGAGTCTAGTACCTCGGGATGCTTGTCCGCCTCGATTCGGCGGTGCTAGGCTCCGCCGAGCCGACCGCTTGAGGTGTCGGCGCTACAGTTGCCGCACCTCCCCTCCGAGCACGAGGCACCCGCGCAGACCCGTCATGGCGCTCCCGCTGTCCTCCACCTCAACCGGCACCGCGCCACGCGAAGCGGACGCCACGCGCCTCGCGCCGCACCGGATCAAGCGCTGCAACTACCGGCGCCTGATCTCCATGGAGCGGCCGCGGGAGCGGGTGTACGAGGTGGAGTGCCTCTACCCGGACCGCAAGCTGCCCATCCCGCTGGGCGACCTGGACTCGGCGATGCCGATCTGCAACGCGTGCACCGCCGCGCACATCTTCCGGGCGGACGAGGAGTAGGCCCCCCGGACCTGATCGCCCACCGGGCGATGGCGTGGACGGTCGGGCGCCTCCTGTCCGCTTGGGCTCGCAGTGCTCGGTCGCGCGGCATCGATCCCAGCTGACAGACGCGCAGCCGAGCCAGGTGTGAGCGAGGGTCCCTGATGGCTGCCATTGCGCCTCCGACGCGTCCGCCACGCCGTTGTCGTCTTCGGCCGCCACCGCAATAGCCTCGACGGCCGTGATCGTTCTCCGAAGATCGCGGTCACCGGAGTAGGTTCCCTGTCGGTCACCGTACGAACCCCCGCGGGCCTACGACGAGGGCGAGACGATCTCGCCCTGCGCCGGTGTCTTCAGCAGTGCCGGTCCGAGCACGTAGTAGCGTCCCCGCCGCTCGCCGGTGGCCCGCAGCCAGCCGCCCTTCACGGCGGCCTCGAGGTCGCGCGTCGTGCTCTGCGGCGACCGGCCCGTCAGGCGGATGTAGTCTCCGGCCCTCAGGTGCCGGTTGACCCACGCGAAGGCGAGCCCGTCGATCATGGCCGGCGGGAGCGACCCGTCGGCGATCGACCGGCGGACCTCGACCATGACGTCGCCGAGGCCCCGGAGCCGCGCCAGGACGTGGTCCGCCGAGCGGGTGATCGACGTCACGAAGTAGCGGGCGAATGGCGTCGCGTCATACCCCGGCACGTAGTCCCGGCCGACCGCGTCGCGGATGGCGGCGAAGTAGGCGGCCCGGTCCAGGCCGAGCTGGGCGTCGAGCGAGACGAGGCCGCCGAGGGCGTAGCCGTGGCGGACAAGGATCAGCCGCGCGATCGCGCGGGCCGTCCGGCCATTGCCGTCGTTGAACGGGTGGACGGCGACGAGCTCGAGGTGGGCGAGGGCCGCGACAACCGGAGGGGCATGGCGCGTGGTCGCGGTGGCGAGCCAGGCGGCGAAGTCGCGCATCAGCTCGGGGACGTCGCCCGAGGGGGGCGTGCTGAACACCGCGTTGCCGTCCGCGTCGACGACCCGGTTCTCGCCGCGGCGGTACTCGCCAGGCGTGAGCAGCGGGCTCTGGTTCCACAGCACCCGCCGGTGCAGCTCCCTCATGACGGCCTCGTCGGGGACGACGCCCGCCGCGGCCAGCTCGTCGGCGAGCGTCAGCGCGTCGCGCGTCCCGATGATCTCCCGCGCCTCCTTGTCGCTGACCTTCGTCGAGCCCTCCCCGGCGAGCAGCGCCTCGACCTCGACGTCGGAGGCTGTGTTGCCCTCGATCCGCGCCGTGCCGTGGATGGTCCGCACCCAGGCGCGGCGGCGCATCCACTCCGCGTGGGTGGGGTCGATCGGCAGGTTGTCGAACAGCCAGCGCCGCTGGTCGATGTCGGCAAGCGGCTTGGTGAGCGCGCGTCCGCGCAGTCGGTATCGCACGTGGTCTCCGGTAATAGCGGCCAGTATTACCGCAGGCGGTAAAATGTCAAGGTATTACCGCACCTCGCTCCGCCTCGTGCCGGGCGAGCCAGTCCTGACTTGACACGGGCGTCCCACGACGCAACGCCGGCGGCCTCCGAGACGGCGGTCTGAGAGCCTCTGGAGTCGGTCGGGTGACCGCACCGGGGAGCCGGCTCAGCGTCCGGCGCGGGCCTCCATGGCGTAGGCCATGAACCACCGCTCGACCGACGCGGGCGTCGAGCCGTACGCGTTGTCGCCGGCGAGCAGGTCGCAGACCACCTCGCGCGCCCGGGCGATCTCGCGGCGGCGGTGGCCCGCCCAGCGCGGGTCCGCGAGGGTCAGGTCGAGCTGGGCGAGCGCGCGGTCCAGGCTCGACGCCAATCGCAGCTCGTTGCCGCCCTCGCGCGCCCGAATCGCTCGACCGACATCGGCCCCGGCGTTGCCAAGCTGCTCGGCGAGCGTCAGCGTTCCCCACCGGTCGGGCGTGAGGTCGGGGTGGAGGGTCACGGCGCCACCACCCGGCCGACGAGCTCCGAGATCGCAGCGCGGATTGCAGCGTCCTCGACCGACCGCGTCCGGTTCCCCAGGGCCTCGAGGTCGCTGTGCATGCCGGCGTCGACCGCGAGGAGTCCGCGCCGGACGTCGGCGACGGCCTTCACGAGGTCGCCGAATGTCGCCCCGGCCATGGCCGTGAGCTCCGCGACGGTGATCTGCCCGACGACGATCTGCACGGCTTGATGTTCGCGGCCTCGAGGGCTCCGCGCAAGCGACGAGTGGGCCTGAGGCGCCCAACCACCGAAACGTGTCCAGGACCGCGTGCATCCCCTCGGCACGTGGGTCAGGAACTCCCAAGCACAGTTCGTACTCGTGACTGGGGATCCAATCCTGACTTGACACTGGCATCCCGCGACGCAACGCTACCGACACAGACCCGGCGGTTCCGCCCGTCGGGTTCTTCTCTTGGGCGAGAGGCGGTCGCATCGGGGGCCGGGTCCCCGGATCCACTAACCGCCACCTTGAGGTCATGACCTCATACCGCTATGCTGGCCGCATGGCGACGAAGAAGAAGGTGACCCTCTACATCGACGAAGATGTGATGCGGGCGGCCCGCGTTCGGGCAGCCCGGACGGACAAGCGCGACTCAGAGGTAGTCGAAGAGGCCATCCGCGCCTACCTCGGCTTCGACGTCGTGGCGGGCGTGTGGGCGCGCAGCGCCCTGGGCGAGGACGAGGCGATGCGCCTCGCGGTCGAGGAGACGCACGCGGCACGAGCCGAGAAGCGTGCCGCGCGCGGTTCTTGACACCAACGTCCTCGTCTCGGCGCTGATCAGCCCAGGCGGGCCGAGCGCGGCGCTCCTGCTCGAGCTCCGCGCCGGCGCCTTCGAGCTCGTCGCCTCGCCGACGCTGCTGGCCGAGCTCCGCGAGGTCCTGGGGCGCGAGAAGCTCCGTCGGTACGTCGCCGAGGCCGAGGCGATCGCGTACCTCGACCTCATCGGGCGCGAAGCCACGATCCTCGATGACCCGGCGCCGAGCGGTCGGCCGCTCAGCGTCGATCCCGACGACGAGTACCTGGTGGACCTCGCGCGCGCCGCTGCAGCCGACGTGCTCGTGTCGGGCGATGCCCACCTGCTCGACCTGGGCGATCGCCTGCCCGTCATGACCCCAGCCCAGTTCCTGGCCACGCTGGGTCTCCGGTAATAGCCTCGGGTATTACCGCGGCGGTGGCGCACCGTCGTCCCCGGCAGGGGCACCGAGGGTTTCGACGGCCTCGATCGTTCGCCGAAGATCGCTCATCAGCAGGTAGAGGTGGAGCGGGTCGGTCGGCGACTCCGCGAAGTCGGGGACGAGCCGCTGGTAGAAGGCCCTGGCCTCCGCCGTCTCGCAGTGGACCAGGAGCGCTCGCGCGCCGATCGAGTGGGAGGCGGCCTCGGCCCGGAGGATCGCGTCCTTGACGAGCGCGCGCCCGAGTCCCCTGCCCTGCTCGCCCCGATCGACGCCGAGCCGCGTCAGGATGATCACTGGCACCGGGTACCGCGGCATCCCCTTGCGGACGCGCTCGGGCGCGTCGGCGAGCTTCACGGAGCCCGCCGAGAGGGCGTAGTAGCCGACGACGCGGCGCTCGCCGCTGCGCGTGACGACGCGGACCTTGGTCGAGTCGGTGAGGTCGGCCTGGAGGGCGTGCCTGCGCAGCCAGGAGGTCTGGGCGTCCGACCCGCAGTCGAACTCGTCGGTCAGGTGGCTCTTCGAGATCGCCCCGGCCGGCGAGTAGCTCACTCCCGTTCGAGGACGGAGGGCGTGGTCAGGAACGCGGCCAGTCGCGGCAGGACGCGCGGCTCGCCGTCGATTGCGGTCGAGAACGCCTCCCACTCCGCGGGCGCGAGGACGAACCGAGTCCGGTCCGCGAGGACCTCCTGGGCGGCGACCTCGGCAGACTGGACGACGAACTCGGTCATGGTCTGGCGGGTGGCGGACGCGGCCTCCTCGAACAGGCGCTTCTGCTCGGCGCTCAACCGAAGGTCGAGCCGCGCCCTCTTGGCCGTGCGCGTCGGGAGGGACGCGGCGCGCGGCATTGCGGTCATCGGGTAGGCTCCTTGGCAGTCACTGTACGGACAATGTACGGATGCAGGCGACGTCCGTCAAGCTCCAAGCCTGGACCTCGGCCCACGAAGCCGCTCCCGATCCGGCAGTCAGGGTCCTGCGTGTGTCCGACGTTACGCCACACGTAACTTCGGGCAACCGATCGCGGTCCTCGGGCAGGCCCCTAAGGACGTCCTCTCTCGCAGGCGCAACCCCGCCGCGCTCGCGTGGTCTTGGATCCTCGGCTGACATTGAAGGTCTTGCGGAGAGGTCGGGTCCCATCCCTTCACTCCGCCGTCGACATTGAAGGGTTGCATGAGGAGCCCGTCCCCGTCGGCGCGGAGCGGGGCGCGGGGTCGGCGCGCTCACGAGGGCCTGATTCGTGCGTGGAATCGGGTGAGGCGCCAGCGAGGCGGCCTGTAAGCCGAGTTCTGTACCGCGGCTCGCGCCGCGGCGACGGCCATCCATCTGAGGCCGCCGGTTGCCCGACGGCTCATGCAGCCGACCCGAGGGCTGGGCAGCGCGCCTCTCCCCCCGGCGAACCGGGGTTGCGCCCTCCTATTTGGCCTTGCTCCAGGTAGAGTTTGCCGCGTTTCACTCCGGCCCCGGAGGGCCGGCATCGTCACTGTGGCACTGGTCCTCGCCTCACGGCGGACGGGCGTTACCCGCTACCCTGCGCTGGGGAGCTCGGACTTTCCTCACGTCCGCCGGTGGCCCGGCTGACGCGCGGCCGTCCGGCCGCCTCGCTGGCCCGCGGATTCTACGCGCGACCAGCGGATCCGGCACCCCCGGGCCGCGGCCGTTGACGGAGGATCCGCTCGAGATCCGGCCCGACGAGAACCTCAGTCGGCCGCGAGCAGCGGTCGAACGGCGCCGGCGACCGCGTGCGCGAGAGCGCGATGGGCGTCGGCCGCGAGGTGGATCCCGTCCGCCGGGTCCGCGGCGACGATGGCCGACGCGTCGAGGAAGGCGGCGCCGGCGCGCAGGGCCGCAGTGCGGTACAGGCGGGGCAGGGCCGCATTCCGCTCGTTCGCGCCATCGAAGCCCCACAGCTCCATGAGGTCGTTCGGCGCGCCGAGGGCGGGCGGCGCCACCAGCAGCACCTGCGGCGCGCGGCCGCCCGGACCACACTGCGAGGCCCCGACGGCGTCGACGAGCGTGGCCGCTCCCGCGGCGACGTCGCTGGCGCCGACGCCGAACGTCGTCTTGAGGTCGTTGGTGCCGAGCATGATCACCACCACGTCGACCGGGGCGTGGGTCTCCAGGCAGGGCACCAGGTACGCGAGGCCGTTGCGGCCCGGCGAGTACGGGTCGTCGCGCACCGTGGTGCGGCCATTGAGGCCCTCCTCGATCACGCGCGCCTCGCCCTCGAGCAGCCGCGCCAGCACGCCCGGCCACCGGACGTCATAGGGGAAGCGGCCCCCGGTGACCGGATCCGCGCCGTGCGTGTTCGAGTCGCCGTAGCAGAGCACGACCGGCAGATCCGGCATCAATCCGCTCCCTCCCCCACCGCGGGCGTGATGCGTCTCGCCCGCGCCACGCGGGCGGGCCCGCCGGCCGCCACCCGGTCGAGCGCCTCGTTGGCCAGCCGGTCCGCGGTGGCGTTCTGGGCCCGCGGCACGTGCGTGGCGGACCAGCGGCGGAAGCCGCCCAGCAGCTGCTTCGCCTCCGCGTGGAGGGGCGCGAGCTTCGCGTCCTTCACGCGCCAGCGGCCGTGCAGCTGCTCCACGATCAGCTTGGAGTCGAGGAACAGGTCCACCCGCGACGCGCCCAGCCGCCGCGCGAGCTTGAGCGCCTCGATGACGCCCGTCCACTCGGCCACGTTGTTCGTCTGGACGCCGAGCGCCTGGCTGATCGTCGCGTCCGGGGGCGCGAGCGGGTCAAGCGCGTCAGGACGCGCGCCGTTGATCAGGGCCGCGCCGAGCGACGCCGGGCCCGGGTTGCCCCGGGCCGCGCCGTCCGTGCGGATGACCAGGTGCTCGATGACCGGGAGCGTCGCCTCGCTCAGGCCTGGTGCTCCACGATCTTCGAGGAGACCTCGAGGATCGCCTGGGTGATGTGGATCCCGCGCGGACAGGCGTCCGTGCAGTTGAAGATCGTCCGGCAGCGCCACACGCCGTCGCGGTCGGCCAGGATCTCCAGCCGGTCCTCGGCGTGGTCGTCGCGCGTGTCGAAGATGAACCGGTGGGCGTTGACGATCGCGGCGGGGCCGACGTACGACGGCTGCGCCCAGAACGAGGGGCACGACGTGGTGCACGCCGCGCACAGGATGCACTTGGTGGTGTCGTCGAAGACCGCGCGGTCGGTCGGGGACTGGCGCCGCTCGCGGTCGGGGTCGAGGCTGTCCGCCCGCAGGTACGGCTGGACGCTCCGGAACTTGGCGAAGAAGGCCTCCATGTCGACCACGAGGTCCTTCACCACCGGCAGGCCCGGCAGCGGCGCCACCGTGATCCGGCGGGCCTTGAGCTGGTCCACCCGGATCTTGCAGGCCAGGCGGTTGCGCCCGTTGATCAGCATGGCGTCGGACCCGCACACGCCGTGCGCGCAGGAGCGGCGGAACGTCAGCGTGCCGTCCTGCTCGTACTTCACCTTGTGCAGCAGGTCCAGGACGCGGTCCATCGGCCCGCCCTCGACCGTGTAGGCCTCCTCGTGCGGCTTCTGGTCGCGCTCCGGGTCGAAGCGGAGGATGCGCAGTTCGATCTGCATCGTCGTGCCTCCGCTCAGTAGACGCGCGGCTTGGGCTGGAACTTGGTGATCGTCACGGGCTTGTAGTCCAGTGCGACCGCCCCGTCCGCGCCCTTGGTCGCGAGGGAGTGGGTCAGGAAGTTGGCGTCGTCGCGCTCGGGGTAGTCCTCCCGGCTGTGGGCGCCGCGGCTCTCCGTCCGGTTGACGCACGCCGCCACCATGGTCTCGGCGCAGTCGAGCAGGTAGCCCACCTCGCGGGCCTCGAGCAGGTCCGTGTTGAAGGTGGTGCCCTTGTCGTCGATGCTCACGCGCCGGTGGCGGTCCCGCAACTCGGCCACCTTGGCGCGGGCGCGGTCGAGGCCCTCCGCGGTCCGGTAGACCCCGGCGTCGTCCATCATCACGTCGGCGAGCTCCTTGCGGATCGCCTCCTTGCGCTCGCCCTTGGGCTGAGCGCGGAGCGCCTCGATTTCCGCGCGCACCGGGTCAGCGGCCGCCTCGGTCACCTCGGGCATGTCGGCGCCCTTCACGTCGAGCACCATCTGGCGCCCGGCGCGGCGGCCGAACACGAGCAGGTCCACCAGCGAGTTGGTCCCCAGGCGGTTCGCGCCGTGCACCGACACGCAGGCCGCCTCCCCCGCCGCGTACAGGCCGGGCACGACCGTGTTCCTCGCGTCGCGGGTCGCCTGGGCGTGGAGGTTGGTCGGGATGCCGCCCATCGCGTAGTGCGCGGTGGGCTGGATCGGGATGGGGTCCGTGTAGGGCTCGATGCCCTGGTAGACGCGGACGAAGTCCGTGATGTCGGGCAGCTTCTCGTCGATCTTCTTGCGGCCGAGGTGGCGCACGTCGAGATAGACGTAGTCCTTGCCGTTGATGCCCCGGCCGGCGCGGATCTCCTGGACGATGGCCCGGCTGACCATGTCGCGCGGCGCCAGCTCCATGAGCTTGGGCGCGTAGCGCTCCATGAACCGGAAGCCGTCGTTGTCCAGCAGGTAGGCGCCCTCGCCACGGGCCGCCTCGGAGAGCAGGATCCCGATGCCGACGATGCCGGTCGGATGGAACTGGTAGAACTCCATGTCCTGCATCGGCACGCCATGCCGGTACGCCAGCGAGACGCCGTCGCCGGTGAGGCTCCAGGCGTTCGAGGTCACGCGGAACATGCGCCCGAAGCCGCCGGTGGCGAGGAGCACGGCCTTCGACTTGATCGTCACCAGCTCGCCGTCGGCGATCCGGTAGGCCACCACGCCGGCGCAGCGCCCGCCGTCGCCCAGCTCGCCGCCCTCGGTCACGAGGTCCACGACGTGGTACTCGTCGTAGAACTTGACGCCGTGCTTGACGCACTGCTGGTACAGCGTCTGGAGGATCATGTGGCCCGTGCGGTCCGCGGCGAAGCAG
>JAKAMV010000463.1 GCA_021812735.1 Chloroflexota bacterium
CAGTTGTCCCGCCAGGGGCATCGCTGGGTAGCTATGTTCGGTTGGGATAAGCGCTGAAAGCATCTAAGTGCGAAGCTCGCCTCAAGATTAGGTTCCCCACCGGGTTAACCGGGTAAGACCGCAGAGAGACGATCTGCTCGATAGGCGGCATGTGGAAGCCCCGTGAGGGGTGAAGCTGAGCCGTACTAATGGTCGAGGGCTTGACCTCTAACCTCAGCACCTGGCCAGGGGCCAGCGCTGGGAGATCAGGTCTCCAGTGTGCGAATGCTGATCCTTCGATGGCGCCCGCGTCGTGAGCGACGCCGGCAGCTGCCGTCACCTACCAGATGCATGAATCCCGGTGACTCTAGCGGAGAGGCCACACCCGTTCCCATCCCGAACACGGAAGTTAAGCTCTCCAGCGCCGAAGATACTGAGAGGGCAGCCTTTCGGGAAAATAGGTCGTCGCCGGGATTTTGCATTTAACCCGGAGTCTCTCAAGGGCGGCCGGGCCGGGGCGGCCGGGCCGGGGCAGTCGGGCGCCCTAGCCTCTGGGTCGCGATGCGTGTGCCCGGCGGGCTCAGGGGTATCCTCGGCGCGATGGACCGTCACGTATCAGTCGGGTCAGAGTTGGGCACGCCCGCCCCGCCTCGCCGTGCGGAGTCTGGCGGGGCGGGGCCCACTGCTGATGTGTGCGACTTCTTGCGCGCAGCCGACGCGTCGTGGTCCAGCGCGGTCGGCGCGCGGGGCCTACGGTGTTGGGCCGTAGAGCCGACGGTGGTTGTTGCGGCCGCTACGCAGCGGACGATCTGCGTCGCCGCCGCGCGCCGCTCGTGTCCGGCCTACGCCGCGGCCGTGGCGCGCATGGACCCTCGCGTGCCGGACGGTGGAGAACCTCGCCTGTGGCCGGAAGGGACCACGGTGCCCGTGGCGCTCGATCACGCCGCCTCGCGGGGAAGTCCGTTCGCCGTGCCGTCGAGGGCCGGCGGGCAGGCTGTGCTGGTTGGGTTGATGGTCCTCGCCTTTGTCATTCTCTTGGTGGCGCGCGTGAGCCCGAACGGGTCGGGCGTGGGCAGCGCCGCCTCGGGCGGCCCCAGCCTTGGCGCGGCTGCGGGGGCTAGCCTGGCGGACACGGCGTCTTCGGCTCCCTCTGGATCCGGCGCACCGGTCGCTGCTCCCTCCGCCGGGTCGGGGGCGACCCCGAGTGAGAGCGCAACGGTCGCGCCATCTGCCCTGGTGCCGACGGGCTCCGTCCCCGCCTCTGCCGCCCCGGCGTCGTCGGTCAGGACGTACACGGTCAAGTCGGGCGACACGCTCTCCGCCATCGCCGGCAGGTTCCACACGACGGTGAAGGCCATTGCTCAGGCCAACAACATTGCCGACGCGCGAACCATTCGACCCGGCCAGATCCTGACGATCCCGTAGACGTCCGGCCTCGGCGCCGGCGCGAGGCTAGCCGCCCCGCCGTCAGCGCTGGCACGTTCGGCAGTAGCCGGTCGGAAACCCGCCTGCCCGGACCTGCGTCAGCCGCCCGCCGCAGCGCGGGCACGGCCCGTCGCCCTTGCCGTGGACCGAAAGCTGGTCGCGCACCTGTTTCTCGAACGTGGGCGGGACCCGCCGGCGCAACACGCTGATCGAGTCGGCAAGGACCTCCCGCATGGCTGCATACAGGAGGTCCACCTCCTCGGGGACGAGGCTAGCCCGCTTGCGAAAGGGTGCGATCCGAGCCGCGAACAGGATTTCGTCGGCGTACGCGTTGCCGATCCCCGCGACGAAGGCCTGGTTGCGCAACAGGTTCTTGACCTCGCCCGGGTGGCGCTGGATTCGCTCACGCCAGACCTCGAGCGTTAGCGCGGGGTCCATGGCGTCCGGCCCCTGCTCTCCGACGCCGCGCCCGGGTACCGTCCATCCCGCGCCCGCGGGCAGCAGGTAGACCTTGCCCATCTGCGTCGGGTCCCGGTACCGGAGCCACACGTCCGCGCCCGCGGCCGGGAGCCAAGGGGCACCCGCGGTCCAGGCCGCCGCGTCCGGTGGGGGCCCGACGCTCCGCGGGCCGAGGCGGAGTGCGACCGCGACGCCTGCGGGCGCCTTCTCGCCGCGTGCGGCAAGCTGGAACCGACCGGTCAGCATCGGGTTGATCACCAGGCCGTCCACGGACAGTCCGATGTCCAGGAACTTGCCGAACCGAGCGACTCGGACGACCTGCTGCCCGACCAGGCCGGCCAGCTGGCTGGGCGTACCGCGCACGGACAGCGGCATCGGTGCGCGCGCCTCGACCACGGGTCGGCCGGCGAGCGACGCGTGCAGTGCGTCGGCGACGACGTCGAGATCGGGCAGTTCGGGCACGGGTGGCGATTGTACGCGTGCCTGCGGGATGCTAGACTCTGCGAGCCCGTCGGGGCGCGCACAGTTGAAGAGCCCTGCCTCACGTCGTCCAGCGAAGGAGCGGACCGCCGGCCAGATCCGAACCCCGATCCACCTCCTGCGGCAAGACGGCCCCCAGCATGGCTTGGAGGCCGTTCGCGATTCCCGGGGCGAAATCCACCCAAGGAGACTGGATCACCTTGACCGAAGAGCAGCAGGGCGGGACCGTGCCGGAGACGGAGGCGGTCGCCTCCGCCGAGACCCCGGCGCCCGAAGAGACCGTCGCGACCGAGGTTGCTGACGAGCCCGCCATCACCGAGACCGCGCCGGAACCCGTCGCCCCCACCGCGGACGAGGCAGCCGACGCGCCGCCCGCCGCCGATGACGAGGACGAGGCCCCCGTCATCGTGGCCGCCCGGCCGCTTGGCCCCGAGCCCACCACGATGGAGGAGCTCCTCGCCGAGCAGAACGCCGACATCAAGAGCTTCAAGCACGGCGATGTCGTCGAGGGCACGGTTGTCCGGATCGACAAGGACGAGATCCTGGTCGACATCGGCGCCAAGTCCGAGGGCGTGGTCAGCAACCGCGAGCTGTTCGGCCGCCACGCGGAGTCGTCGCCCCAGCTGAGCATTGGCGACGTCGTCCTCGTTTACGTGCTCCAGCCGGAGTCGCCCGAGGGCCATGTCGTCCTGTCGCTTCGGCGCGCCGGGCTCGAGCGCAAGTGGCGCGCGATGCAGGAGCAGTTCGAGGCCGGGATCATCATCGACGCCCCGGTCATCGACCACAACAAGGGCGGCCTGATCGTTGACTGCGGCATCCGGGGCTTCGTGCCGATCTCCCAGATCGTGGACTTCCCGCGTCGGCCGCAGAACGAGCAGCCGCGCGACGCCGCGCAGGAGATCGCCGAGAAGCTCCAGCCGTACGTCGGCCGCAAGCTCAGGCTCAAGATCCTCGAGGTCAACCGCAAGGCCAACCGGCTGATCCTCTCGGAGAAGGTCGCCCTCTACGAGGAGCGGCGCGAGAAGCGGGACGAGCTGTTCAGCAGCCTGCAGGTCAATCAGAAGGTCACCGGCAACGTCCGGTCGATCGCGCCGTTCGGCATCTTCATCGACCTCGGCGGGATCGACGGCCTCGTCCACAAGAGCGAACTCTCGTGGAACAAGGTCAACAACCCCGAGTCCGGCTACAAGGTCGGCGACGAGGTCGAGGCTGAGGTCATCGACATCAACCACGAGCGTGGCCGGATCAGCCTGTCGATCCGACGACTGCAGCCCGACCCGTGGGAGAGCACGGTCGCCGACTTCAAGGTTGGCGACGTGATCGACGGCACGGTCACCAAGCTCGTCAACTTCGGCGCGTTCGTCCGCGTCCGCGAGGGCCTCGAGGGCCTGATCCACATCAGCGAGCTGAGCCATCAGCGCGTGGCCCACCCGGGCGACGTGGTCCACGAAGGCCAGGTGCTCAAGCTCAGGATCATCAGCCTCGACTCCGAGCGACATCGCCTTGGCCTCAGCCTCAAGCAGGCCGAGGAGCCGCCGGTTCGGCCCGCCCCGGAGCCCGGGGTCACGCCGTCTCCGGCCCCGTCAGGCGAGCGCCGCGAGCGCCGCGAGCGCCGCGAGCGCCCGGACCGCGGCTACAGCCCGTCGGACACCCAGTCCGAGCCCGAGGGCGGCATCGACACGACCCTGGCCGGGGCGTTCGCCCAGGTTCGGGCGCAGCTCGCCGCTGCCGAGGCCGAGGCGAAGGCCGCCCCCGCGGCGCCCGTCGCGGTTGACGCCCCCGCGGCGCCCGTCGCGGTTGACGCCCCGGAGGCGCCTGCGGCGGAGATCTGAGCCCGGGTCAGTTGTTGGGCTGACCCACCGTTCCGCCTACGACCCGCCGGTTCCCGGCGGGTCGTTCGATTCCGCCGCGGCCGCGGCGCTGTCCCGGCGCTCGCAGGCGCGTGCCGCGGCCGACCGGGTTGGGAGGAGGCGCTGCGGCGGCGCCAGGCCCTTCGGCGCCATGCCGGGGCGGGGGTGCTAGGATGGCTCGCAGGTCGGCGTCCCCCGCGACCGACGCTAGAGCAAGGCACCGCGCATGGACCGCTTCGACAAGTTCACCGACCGCGCGCGCAAGGTCCTGACGTTGGCGCAGGACGAGGCGCAGCGCTTCAACCACAACTACATCGGCACTGAGCACCTGCTGCTCGGCCTCGTCCGTGAGGGCGAGGGGGTGGCTGCCCGGGTGCTCGAGAACATGAACGTCGAGCTGCCCAAGGTGCGGACCGCCGTGGAGTTCATCATCGGGCGGGGCGACCGGCCGGTGGTGGGCGAGGTCGGCCTCACGCCGCGCGCCAAGCGCGTCATCGAGCTGGCTATCGACGAGGCCCGGCGTCTGGGGCACAACTACATCGGCACCGAGCACCTGCTGCTGGGCCTGGTCCGCGAGGGCGAGGGTATCGCCGCGGGGGTGCTCGAGAGTCTGGGCGTCAACCTCGACAAGGTGCGCCACGAGGTGATCCGCGTCCTCTCGCAGAGCTCGTCCGCGAGCCCGGCGCAGGAGACCAAGCGGGCCAGCAAGACCCCGACGGTGGACGCGCTCGGCATCAACCTCACTGAGGCCGCCCGGGCCGACAAGCTGGACCCCGTCATCGGGCGCGAGAAGGAGATCGAGCGGGTCATCCAGATTCTCGGCCGCAAGACCAAGAACAATCCCGCCCTGATTGGCGAGCCGGGCGTCGGCAAGACCGCCATCGCGGAGGGCCTGGCCCACCGGATCGTGTCGGGCGACGTGCCGGACATCCTCCTCAACAAGCGCGTCCTGACGCTCGACATCGGCTCGCTGGTCGCCGGCACCAAGTACCGCGGCGAGTTCGAGGAGCGGCTCAAGAAGATCATCGAGGAGTTGCGCAACACGAACGACGCGATCCTGTTCATCGATGAGCTCCACACGCTCGTCGGGGCAGGCGCGGCCGAGGGGGCGATCGACGCCGCGAACATCCTCAAGCCTCCGCTGTCTCGCGGCGAGCTCCAGTGCATCGGCGCCACGACCCTCGACGAGTACCGCAAGTACATCGAGAAGGACGCGGCACTCGAGCGGCGCTTCCAGCCGGTCATGGTGGAGGAGCCCACGCTCGAGCAGACGATCGAGATCCTCATCGGGATCCGCGATCGGTACGAGCAGCACCACAAGGTCACCATCACCGACGAGGCCGTCCGCGCCGCCGCGGACCTCTCGATCCGGTACATCACGGACCGCCACCTGCCGGACAAGGCGATCGACCTGATTGACGAGGCGTCGAGCCGGGTCCGACTGCGCCACTCCTCCCAGCCGCCGGAGCTCCGCGCGGCGCAGAAGGAGCTGGATCGGCTGAGCAAGGAGAAGGACGCGGCCATCTCCGCCCAGGAGTACGAGCGGGCGGCGATGCTGCGGGAGCAGGAGGCCACCAGCCGGGAGTCGGTGGAACGGCTCCGGGCGGACTGGCAGCAGACCCAGTCGGGCGAGCCGCCCAAGGTGGACGACGAGGAGATCGCCCAGGTCGTGGCGATGTGGACCGGGATCCCGGTCACGCGGATCGCGCAGGAGGAATCGGAGCGCCTGCTCAAGATGGAGGAGGTGCTCCATCACCGCCTCATCGGCCAGGAGGAGGCGATCGAGACCGTCTCGCGTGCCGTCCGCCGTGCTCGCGCCGGCCTCAAGGACCCCAAGCGCCCCATCGGCTCGTTCGTCTTCCTGGGCCCAACGGGCGTCGGCAAGACCGAGCTCGCCAAGGCCCTGGCGGAGTTCATGTTCGGTTCCGAGGACACGCTCATCAAGATCGACATGAGCGAGTTCATGGAGCGCCACAACGTGAGCCGGCTGGTCGGGGCGCCGCCAGGCTACGTCGGGTTTGACGAGGGCGGCCAGTTGACGGAGGCCGTCCGCCGCAAGAGCTACGCGGTGATCCTGCTCGACGAGATCGAGAAGGCCCACGCCGAGGTGTTCAACATCCTCCTCCAGATCCTCGAGGACGGACACCTGTCCGACGCCAAGGGACGTCGCGTGGACTTCCGCAACACGATCATCATCATGACCTCGAACCTCGGGGCCGCGAAGATCCAGACCAACTCGTCGCTCGGGTTCCGCGCCATGGGCGAGACCGCCGAGGCGCGTGAGGCCGCCAGCTACGAGCTGATGAAGGAGAAGGTCCAGGCGGAGCTCAAGCAGAACTTCCGCCCGGAGTTCCTCAACCGGATCGACGCGACGGTCGTGTTCCGGAGCCTCACGGTGGAGGAGATCGGCCGGATCGTAGACCTCATGCTCCAGCGCGTTCGCGACCAGCTCAAGGCGCAGGGCATGTTCCTCGAGGTCACCCAAGCCGCCAAGGAGCACGTGATCAAGCTCGGCTACGACCAGGCATACGGGGCGCGCCCGCTGCGCCGGACGATCCAGAACCTGATCGAGGACCCGCTGGCCGAGCACCTGCTGCTGGGGCGGTACCGCCAGGGCGACACGATCTCGGTGGACCTCGACCCCGACGCCAAGGGCCTCGTGATCGCGGCGATCGAGGCGAAGACGCCCGTCGAAGCCTGACGGCGCGCGGCCCGCCACGGTGCCCCACGCCCAGAGCCGGTACGTCTGCCAGTCCTGCGGCGCGTCCGTCCTGCGCTGGGAGGGCCAGTGCCGCGCCTGCGGAGCGTGGAACTCCCTCGTCGAGACGGTCGTTCGCGAGACGCCGCGGTCGCGCCGCCAGGCGGCGCCCCCGGCCGGGACCAGCGCACCAGTTCCCCTCTCGCAGGCGGCCGACGCCGACGCGATCCGCACGCCGGTGGGGATCGGTGAGCTGGACCGCGTGCTGGGCGGGGGCCTCGTCGCGGGCTCGGTCGTGCTGCTCGGCGGCGAGCCCGGCATCGGCAAGTCCACCCTGCTGCTCCAGGCCGCGGCCGGCCTCGCCGCGCGGACCTCGGTGCTCTACGCCACGGGCGAGGAGTCACCCGGGCAGGTGCAGCTGCGCGCCCGCAGGCTTGGCCTCGCGAGCGGTCGCGCGGGCGACGCGATCCGCGTCGCGGCCGAGACCGGCCTGGGACGGATCCTCGAGCTCGCCCGCGCCGAGCGACCCGGCCTGCTGGTCGTGGACTCGGTCCAGACCGTCGGCTCCGAGGAGCTCGACGGAGCGCCGGGCAGCGTCGGGCAGGTCCGCGAGGTGGCGCTCCGAATGATGGAGCTCGCCAAGGGCGACGGTGTCCCGGTGATCCTAGTGGGGCACGTGACCAAGGACGGCACGCTGGCGGGGCCCAAGACGCTGGAGCACCTGGTCGATGTCGTCCTGAGCGTCGAGGGCGACCGGAGCGGCGCCCTGCGGCTCCTCCGCGCCGCGAAGAACCGCTTCGGCTCCACCGAGGAGGTGGGCGTGTTCGAGATGGGGGAGCGCGGCCTCGTGGAGGTGCCCGACCCGGCT
>JAKAMV010000464.1 GCA_021812735.1 Chloroflexota bacterium
CCAAGAGCAGGACCCAGTGCAGTTGACGCCGTGGGTGGAGCGGACGATCCGGTCGTGGCTCCACCGGTCGCGGTAGAACACGTCGGCGTCGCGGCCGCCCTGGTGCGTGATCGTGCGCAGGTCGTCCGAGACGGCGTCGCGTTGGACCAGCCGTCGTGCCCGGAGGATCGCGTTGACGAGTGGCTCGGACCCGATTTGCGGCCGGTCGGCCATGGCGTTCTCCCTCAGCGCGACAGGTACGCCGCGCCGGGTGGGGCGCCCCGGTGTGGCGACTACAAGGATGGACGAGGCTGGGAGCGGCGGCGGGCGCGAATCGCACTGGGCGGATCGCGTGACCGTATTATAATCATGACAAATACCCCAGCCCACTGCGGTCCGGCGTCCCGACCGTTCCCAGGAGGACAGGTCTCGCATGTCGTCGTCGTCCGCCGCGGGCGGCCCCACGCCCTCAACTCGCCCGGGCGCACCGCGCCCGGTCAGGGGCAGCAGGTCGCAGGCCCTGTTGCTCGCCACGCTGGGCTTCTTCGGGGGCTTCGCGGGCGTGTCGGTGTTCGGGCCCCTCGTGCCCAAGTTCACGACCCTGCTGGGCCTCACGCCCGTGGAGGCCGGCATCCTCGCGGCGATGCCGTCGCTGACGGGCTCCCTCCTCCGCATCCCGTTCGGCGCGGCGGTGGACCGCCTCGGCGGCCGCCGGCCGTTCCTCGCCCTGCTCGTGCTCGCCAACGTGGGTGTCATCGCGCTGCTGGCGCTGCTGGCCACGTCGTACCCCAACGGGATGGCCGGCACCTACCCGCTGCTGCTCCTGCTCGGCGCGCTGATCGGCTGCGGCATCGCCACCTTCTCGGTGGGCATCGCGCAGGTCTCGTACTGGTTCCCAAAGCGCGACCAGGGCAGCGCCCTGGGCGCCTACGCGGGCCTCGGCAACACGAGCCCGGGGCTGTCCACGATGGCACTCCCGCTCGCCGTTGGCGCAATGGGCATGCTGGGCGCCTACAGCGTCTGGTTCGCGATCCTGCTCGTCGTCACCATCGCCTACGGGCTGTTGGCGCATGACGCCCCATGGTTCCAGCTGCGGGCGCGGGGTGAGCGAGTTGACGATCCCCGCCGCCTGCTGGAACTGGGAGGCGGCGACCTCGTCCCGAGCGGCACGGCAGTTGCCGGCCTGCAGCGCGCCGCCGCCATCCCGGCCACCTGGGCCCTCGTGTTCTTCTACTTCCTCTCCTTCGGCGGATTCCTGGCCCTAACGTCCTGGCTACCCACCTACTGGTCCTCGATGTGGGGGTCGTCCCTGCGCGACGCGGGTCTGCTGACCGCGGTGTTCTCGCTCGTCAGCGCGCTCATTCGCGTGCCTGGCGGCGTGCTGTCGGACCGCGTGTCGATCCGCTTCGCTCTGACCGGCAACTTCCTCCTGATGCTCGCGGGGACGCTGGTCCTGTCGCTCTCCGACAGCTTCGCCATCTCGTTCGGCGCGACCATCGCGATTGGCCTGGGCATGGGGCTCCAGAACGCCGTCGTGTTCAAGCTGCTGCCGTCGTACGTGCCCGACGCTGTCGGCGGCGCCTCGGGTTGGGTCGGCGGTCTTGGTGCCCTGGGCGGGTTCGTCATCCCCCCGGTCATCGGTGCCGTCACGGGTGCCGTGGGGGGCACGGCGGGCTACGCGCGCGGCTTCCTGCCGTTCGCCGTCCTGACCGTGGTCGCGTTCCCGGTGGTCCTGTGGCTCAACCGCTGGAGCGACCGCCGTAAGATCGGCGTCGCGCCCACGAAGCCGCAACGAGCGTGATTCCGTCGGCCGCGTCGCGAGACGGCGCAGCCGGGCCTGGGCGCACCGCCCCGGCACGAAACCGAGGCCGGGCCGGCAGCAGCCGACCGCGGCCTACCATAAGGACAGCATGAACGTCCGTCACGATCGCATCGCCCGCGTCCAGGCCCGCCTGCGCGAGGAGGGTCTCATGGCCCTCATGGTGCTCACCCACGACGACTACCGCTACCTGTTCGGCGAGGACCGCTTCCAGCCGCGCGCCCTCGTCCCGGTGGAGGGCCCGCCCACGATCATCGCGTTCACCGGCGAGGAGCCCGAGGTCCGCGCGGCGCTGGCCGCGGGCGGCGACGCCGGCGACGTGCTGGTGTTCGGCTCCGTGGGCGGCCAGATCCACGATGTCGTGGGGCTGCTGCGCGACCTGGCGCGACGCGTCGGCGTCCCGGCCGGCAGCCGCCCCAAGGTGGGCGTCCAGATGTGGTTCGAGACCCCGGCCTTCCTCGTGGACATGCTCGCCAAGGTGAACCCGGGGATCGAGGTGGTCTCGTCTGACCCGGTCATGGACCCGCTGCGCATGGTCAAGGACGAGGGCGAGTTCGCGCTGATGGCCGAGGCCCAGCGAATCGCCGGCCTGGGCATGGACCGCGCCCGCGAGCTCCTGCGGCCGGGCGTCGCCGCGGCCGAGATCGCGACCGAGGTCGCCTACACCATGGGCAAGGCCGGGGCCGAGAGCACGGGCACGCCGATCTTCGTCACGTTCGGGGCCGACACCTGCATGCTCCACGGCCGGGTCAGCACGGCACCGCTGGCGGTGGGCGACCTGGTGGTCATCGACCTCACGCCGCGGCTGGAGGGCTACCACGCCAACCTCGCCCGGACGTTCGTGCTCGGGGAGCCGGACGCGCGGCAGCGCCAGCTGCTCGACGCGTACGCGGCGCTGATCCCGCCGGTGCGCGACGCGATGCGCCCGGGCGCGACGGTGGCCGGCCTCGACGCGGTGGTCGGCGACGTGCTCGCGCGGCACGGCCTCGCCGAGCACCAGGTCAAGGGAATCGGGCACGGCCTCGGCCTGCGGTTCGAGGAGACGCCCGCGTCCACGATCATCCCGCCCCACCGGAACGTGCCGCTGCGCGCGGACATGGCGATGACCATCGGGCACACCGTGGTGGCCGTGCCCGGGTTCGGCGGCGTGCGCCACGAGGACGTGTACCGGGTCACGCCCGGGGGCGGCGTGCCTCTCCACCCCTACCCGATCGACCCGCTGGTGAGCGCGCGCTGAGACTGGCTTGCCCGGGACCGAAGCGCGGTCAGCCCTGTGCCCGGGCGAGCGCGGACCGGGCGGCGCGCACGAGGTCGGCCGGCGCGAACGGCTTCTCGAGGAACACGTCGGCCGCCGCCCGAACGTCCTCGATCGAGTTCGCGTAGCCGGACATGAGGACCACCGCGAGCCCGGGGTGCTCGTCCCGCAGCTCGCGCGCGAGCACCGCCCCGTTGCCCGACGGCATGACGACGTCGGACACGAGCAGGTCCATGCCGACACCGGCCGAGGCGGCCCGTCGCGCCTCCGCGGCGTCGCCGGCCGCCGTGACGGCGAAGCCCGCACGCTCCAGCGCGAGCTTCGCGACATCCCGCAGCAGCGGCTCGTCCTCCACCAGCAGCACCCGCCCCGCTGGGCGCCCGGCAACGGCCTCGTCGGCGGGGCGATCGGCATCGAGGCGGGGCGCCGGTGCCTGCACCAGCGGCAGCCAGACCCGGAACGTCGAGCCCGAGCCAGCGGCAGACTCCACCTCGATCGCCCCGTCCGACGCGGTGACGATGCCGTAGACGGTGGACAGGCCGAGGCCCGTTCCCTGCCCGACCGGCTTGGTGGTGAAGAACGGCTCGAATATCCGTCCGAGCGTCGCCGCCTCGATCCCGGCGCCCGTGTCGGCGACCGACAGGACCGCGTAGTCGCCCGCGGCGAGGCGCCCGACGGCCGGGTGGTCCGCCGGGGCGGCGTGGAGTCGCGCCCGGTACGCCGAGAGCGAGAGCCGCCCTCCGTCGGGCATCGCGTCGCGCCCGTTCACCGCCAGGTTGAGCACCACCTGCGCGATCTGCGTCCGGTCGGCCAGCACGGGCCCGACGCCGTCGCCCGCGTCCACGGACAGTTGGATGTGCTCGCCGATGAGGCGCCGGAGCATGGGCTCGGTCTCGGCGAGGACGGCCGACAGGCTGACGTGCTCGGGCGCGGCCAGCTGGCGTCGTGAGAACGCGAGCAGCTGCGCGGTCAGCCCGGCCGCGCGCTCGGCAGAGCGCTGGATTGCCGCCAGCGAGTGGCGCACCTCCGGGTCGGACGCCGTCGTCTCGGCGATGGCGGCGTGCCCGATGATCACGGTCAGGATGTTGTTGAAATCGTGCGCGACGCCGCCGGCGAGCCGGCCGACCGTCTCCATCTTCTGCGCCTGCGCCAGCTCGGCCTCCAGGCGCCGGCGCTCGGTGAGGTCCTCCTGGATGGCCAGGACCCCGGCGAGCGCTCCGCGATCGTCCCGCATGGGCACCAGGCTGACCAAGACGTCGATCCACTGTCCCGACTTGGCCAGCCGGCGGCCCTCGGCCACGATGCCGACCTCGCCGGCCCGCAGGCGCTCCATCTGCTGGCGCAGCAGCGGCGCCCCGTCCGGGCCGACGGTCGGCGGCTGGCGTCCGAGCACCTCGTCGGCCCGCCAGCCGTAGAGCCGCTCCGCAGCTCGGCTCCAGAACGTCACGCGCGCCTCGGCATCGGCGGCGACGATCGCGAACGGCGACGCGTCGAGGACGGCCGAGAGCAGGGCGGTCGTGCGCGCCAGCTCAACCGCCGCCTCGTCACGGGCGCGGCGGGCCGCGGCGTTGTCGAGCAGGATGGAGGTCGTGGCGGCCAGCGACTCGAGGAGCGCGACGTCCGCCGGCTCGAGACCGCGGAACGCCGGGTCCACATGCCCAATCCCCAGGGCGCCGATCACGCGCCCTCCACGCCGCAGGGGCACGATCGCGACGCCGCGGACGAGGGCCGCCGCGGGAGGCCTCGACCGGTCGCGCATGAACGCCGAGTCCGCCATCCCGGCGGCATCCGCGATGAACAGCGGCCGCCCCGTGCGGAGGATCGAGCCCGTCGTCCCCAGGTCCGCCCGGGCGCCGCGCGCCGGCAGCAGCGTCTCGATCTCCGGGCGCAGGCTCGGGTCGGTCACGTGCCAGGCGCTGACCACCACCGTCTCCCCGTCCGCGGCGAGCTCCTGCACCCAGGCGTAGCCGCCCATCCCCGCCAGCCGCTCGACCAGCTCCGCGAGGACGGCGTGGTCGTCGTCGCCCGCGCGCGCCGCGGCCATGAACGCGTCGGCGCGGATGCGCTCCCGCTCCGCGTCGAGCTCGGCGGACCGGCGGGCCGCGATGGACTCCAGCATGAGCGATGCCGCGGACGCCAGGGACGCCACGAACTGGCGGTCGAGGTTGTCGAACGGCGGGCGGGTGGCGTCGGTCCGGTTGAGGTTGACGGCCCCCACGATGGCGCCCGCACGCCGGATCGGCGCCCAGAGCTGCTCCGCCACGGGCAGTGCCGCCATGTGCCCGGCGAGCCCTGGCGTCCGGAACGAGAGCGCGCTGTCGCGCCCCGACACGTGGACGGCGGCGCCGGTGCGCAGCACTTCGGCGAAGCCCGACTCGTCGAGCCGGAGCGGCGCGCCGAGGACGTGCTCGCGGACGGAGGCGAGTCGAGCCGGGTCCGAGGCGTGGTAGGCCACCATGGCGAACTCGCCGCCGGCCGGCCGGAGCATGGCGACCCCGCAGCTCAGGCCGTCCGCCGCGGCGGCGCGCTCGGCCAGGGACTGGAGGACGTCGGTCTCGTCATCGGCGCGGCTCGCCGCCTCGAGGAACTCGGCCAAGAGCTCCAGGTGGCGGGCGGTGCGGGCGGGGGCGTTGTGCACGGGCTCGGTCGGGGTGGAGCCGGGCGCGACGCGGGCCCCCGACTGGCCGCTGAACCGGCTGGCGCGCAGGGTGGCGCGCACCGGGACGCCTGAACTGTAGCGCGCCCGTCGAGAACCGCCGCACCCCGAACGTGCTACCCGCCTCGGGAGCGCGGCCCGCCGGCGACACCGCGCCGGCGCCCGAGCGCTAGGCTCGTGGGGGACGAACCCCCGAGGCGGCTGACGCAACGGAGTGAACGACATGGCCGATGACCCGCGACCCGGCAGGCCCGCTTGGCGCGCCGCCGAGCGACGGCGCCTCGCGCGGTTCGCGGCTGGGTCGTTCCTGCCCGGCATCGGCTTCGCGTGGCTCGACGACGCGGGCCGGCCGGACCCCAGCCAGCCGATCCGCCTGTGGATCCACGCTCGGATGACGCACGTGTTCGGCCTCGAGGCGGTCCATGGCGACTACCCGCGGGCGCGCGACCTCGCAACGGCCGGGATCGCGCTCCTCGCCGAGCGGTTCGAGGACCGTGCGCACGGCGGCTGGTTCGACGCCGTCCCGCCGACGCCGGGACCCGTCACCGCGGCATCGGCCGTCGAGGCGACCAAGAGCGCCTACAGCCACGCCTTCGTCATCATCGCGGCCTCCACCGGCGTGGCTGCCGGCATCCCCGGGGCGCCGGCGCTCCTGCAACGCGCCCGGTCCGTGTTCCTGGGCCGCTTCTGGGACGAGGCTCTCGGCCGGGCGGCCGAGCGCTACGCGGGTGCCGACTGGACGGGCGCCGAGGCGTACCGCGGCGCGAACGCGAACATGCATGCGGTCGAGGCGTTCCTGACCACGGCCTCGGCGACCGGCGAGGAGGCCTGGGCGCGCCGGGCGCTGCGGATCGCCGACGGGCTGGTGAACGGCGAGGCCCGCGCGCTCGGCTGGCGCGTGCCGGAGCACTTCGACGAGCGCTGGCGGATGCTGCCCGAGTACAACGCCGGCCGCCGCGGGGACCACTTCCGCCCGTACGGGCTCACCATCGGCCACTGGCTCGAGTGGGGGCGGCTGCTGGTCGCTCTCGACGCGGCCCTGCCGGGTGGGCCGGCCTGGCTGCTCGAGGGCGCCGCGGCGCTGCTGGGCAACGCGGCCCGGGTCGGCTGGCCGACGCCCGACACCATCGGCTGCCCGTACACCGTGGACCTCCAGGGCCGGACCGTCGTTGACGCCCGGCTGTTCTGGCCCATGGCCGAGGCGGTGCTGGCCGCCGACGCGGTGGCCCGGCGGCTGGGCGACGCGAACGCCGCGGCGCTGGGCGAGCGCTGGTGGGCGGACATCGCCCGCTGGTTCGTCGATCGCGCCGGGGGGAGCTGGCACTCGGAGCTCGACGCGGCGGGGCGGCCGGCGAGCACGGTCTGGACCGGGAAGCCGGACACGTACCACGCCTACCAGGCGACGCTGTTCCCGGACCTGCCGCTCGGGCTCGGGCTCGGGCGATAGGGGCGCGCGGGGACGGGGCGGGCGCGGGCGCGGGCGGGGCGTCGAGCTCACGACCCTCGACGCGGCACCCAGCGGGGCGGGCCGTCGAGCTCACGACCCTCGACGCGGCACCCAGCGGCCCAACGGGAGGAGGAGCCTCGATTCGAGCCGCCCCGTGCCGTCGCCCGGAGGTCGGGCGGCCGACCCCTCAAGCCGAGGCCCCTGAGTGCGGCACCAAGCGGCTGGCCCGGAGGACGAGCCTCCCGTTGAGCCGCTGGGTGCGCTCCCGCGGGCGGGCTCCCGCGGGCGGGCTCCCGCGGGCGGGACCGCTCGTTGCGGCGCCCCGCGCGGCGGCCCGACGACCAGCCCCGGGGCGAGCCGCGTCGCAGCTCCCGGGCCGTGAAGCGGCATGGAACCCGCGGCATCGGGCGGGCGGACCGCCGGTCCCGAGGGTCGCCCAGCATGGACACGAGGGTCGCCGAGCACGGGAAGGGCTGCTAAGATGCCCACCGCGCCGACATAGCTCAGCGGTAGAGCAGCTGTTTCGTAAACAGCAGGTCCTCGGTTCAAATCCGAGTGTCGGCTCCAGCGATCTGAACTCGAAACCCGGTCCGATGGACCGGG
>JAKAMV010000465.1 GCA_021812735.1 Chloroflexota bacterium
ACGCTCGGGACGCTCGAGCCGCCCGGTAGCCCGCCGGCCTGCGCCAGCTGGCCGCCGCCGGGGCCGAACCCCGCGTCCCGCCCGGCCGAGGGGCCGGCCGACGGATCGCCGCCCGAGTAGGCGGTCTGGACGGTGTCCACCGCGTACGCCGCCGGGCCGGCCAGCAGCATCGCCAGCCCGAGGCCGGCGGCGGCGACCTGGAGGCCGCGGACTCGAGGAGTCTCGCGCAGGGCGAGCACCGGCACGATGAGGGCCGTCACCGCCAGCACCGTGAGCCCCAGCCCGGGCGCGAACGACGGCGTGCGGTCGAGCAGGGTGAGCGCCACGCCTGCCGAGCCGACCATGGCCAGACCGAGCAGGAGGCCCGCCCAGCTGTACCGCTCGCGGGCCCGCCACAGGACGACGACGCCGCCCCCGACGAGGGCGCCGACCGCGGGCGCCATGGACACCACGTAGTAGCTGTGGATGGTGCCGGACATGAGGCTGTACACGAGCGCGTTGACGGCCAGCCACAGCCCCCACATGAGGTACGCGGCCCGGGCGAGGTCGGTGCGCGGAGCCCGGGCGCGGGCGACGAGGCCGGCGACGAGGCCGACCGCGGACAGGGGCAGGAACCAGCCGATCTGTCCACCGAGCTCGGTGTTGAACAGGCGCAGGATCCCGGGGGTGCCCGAGAAGTTGCCGCCGTTGCCCTGGCCGCCTCCGACGCTCCCGCCGAAGACCCTGGCGAGCCCGTCATAGCCGAGGACCAGGTTGAGCGCGGTCCCGTTGGCGGAGCCGCCCACGAAGGCCCGGGAGGACGCGGGCAGCAGAGTCATTGGGATCACCCACCAGGCCGAGGCCACCGCCACGGACGCTGCCGCGACCGCGAGCCCGACGAGGCGGCGGCGCCACGAGCCGCGGCCGGCGATGGCGTAGGTGAGCGCGAAGGCGGGCAGGACCAGGAACCCCTGGAGGAGCTTGGTCTCGAAGGCCAGGCCCGTGAGCACGCCCGCGAGCGCAAGCCAGCGGAGGCGGTCGGTCTCGAGGGCGCGGACCAGGGCGTAGGCGCCGGCGGCGAACAGCAGGGTGAGCAGCGCGTCGGGGTTGTTGTAGCGGAAGATCAGGACGGCAGCCGGCGTCAGGGCGGTCACCAGCCCGGCGATGATCGAGGCCGGCGCGCCGAACGTGCGGCGCACGGTCGCCATGACCAGGCCCAC
The DNA here is from genome assembly GCA_021812735.1 of Chloroflexota bacterium. The sequence continues at coordinate 1,200 of JAKAMV010000465.1, forward strand.
GGTCGCCACGCCCATGAGGGCCTCGGGGAGCAGGATCGAGGCCGAGGACAGGCCGAACAGCCGGACGGACAGGCCCATCACCATGGTCGCCAGGGGCGGCTTGTCGACGGTGATGAAGTTGGCCGGGTCGACCGAGCCCATGAACCACGCGGTCCACGACTGGCTCGCCGCCCAGGCGGCACCGCTGTAGAAGACGTTGGCGTACCCGCTCACCGTGAGGTTGACGAGGTAGAGCACGGCGGAGAGGGCCATGACACCAGCCGTTGCGGGCAGGGCCCAGGCGGCGTCGATGGCGCGATCGCGGGCGATCAGGCGGCGGAGGCTGCCCGGCACGGAGGGCGCCCCGGATCGGCGGCGGTCGGTGCTGGGCGGGGCGATGGAGGTCATGGCGTCACTCCTGGGCGCTGGGCGATGGGGAGGCGGGGACGAGGGCCCGCTGGTGGTCGGCGGCGATCCAGCTCCGGAGCAGGACGAACCGCGCGACGGTGGCGAGCGCGTTGGCGATGACGAGGACGGCCAGCTCCACGAGGTGGCCGGCGTGCGGTGCAATCGCGCCCAGCACGTTGACGGACGCCGTGGTGATGGCGAGGGCGACCGCGAGGGCGATGAGGCCGCCCGCCTGGTCGCGCAGCATGGACCGGCCGTCGCGGACGCCGAACGTGAGTCGGCGGTTCGCAGCGGTGTTGCCGACCGCGGTCAGGACCAGTGCCGCCGCGTTCGCGGTCGCGGGGCCGGTCGCGGTGCGCAGGACCAGATAGAGGACGGCGTACGCGGCCGTGCTGACGACGCCGATCGCCCCGAAGACGACGATCTCGCGGCCGAGCCGGCTGGCGACGAGGTGACGGAGGCTGGCCGGGCGGCCGTCAAGGCGCGTGGTTGACGCCTCGGCGGCCGGCCGATGGGGAGCGGACGCCAGCGCTCGGCCGGCGCCGCTGTGCAGGGTGGTCATCAGGCGCGGCCCGACACCACGTCGCCGTGGCGGCCGGTCTGCGGCCCGGGCGGGGTCGGGGTGGTGTCGAAGTGCGTGTCCATGACGCGAATCTCGGGCACCGCCCCTTTCGAACCCGTTACACGGGTCGCGCAGGACGAGATGGCCTACGATCGGGCCATGGACCGCAGGGCCGCCATCGCTGCCGTCCGCCTCGGGTTCGCCGGACTCGCCTGCCTTGCCATCGCGGCTCAGCTCGTCGACCTGGCCATCGCGGGCACCCTCAACCCCGTCGACTTCGTGTCGTCCCTCAGGATCCAGAGCAGCCTGATCGCCGTGATCGTGCTCGGGACGGCCGCGGCCAGCTGGCGACGGGGCGGCGGGGCGAGCATCGACCTTCTGCGCGGCGCGGCCACCGTCTACGTGGCGGTCGCCGCCGTGGTCTTCCCGCTGCTGTTCGGCCCCGACCCCGACCCGGGCATCGCCTGGGCGGATGTGGTGCTCCGCGGCGTGCTCCCCGCGGCCGTGATCGCCGACTGGCTCGCGGTCCCCCCGCTGACGGGGATCTCCTTCCGCCGGTCGCTCGCCTGGTTCGCCTACCCCGTGCTCTGGGTCAGCTTCACGATGCTCCGCGGGCCGGCGGTCGGCTGGTATCCGGTCCCGGCCCTGGACCCGGCCGGGGGCGGCGACGTCATGGTTGCCGCCTCCGTTGCGGCGATCTTCGTGTCCAGCTTCGCGATGTGCCTGATGGTGTCAGCGCTCAGCCGGCGGCCGCGCTGGCGATCCTCAGCCCGCTTAGCCGCGTCCCCAGCTGACGGTGAACCGGGCGCCTCCGGCGGGCGAGGTGCCGATCCCCCACCGGCCACCCGTCGCGTGCACGATCGCGTCTCCGATGGCGAGCCCCAGCCCCGCGCCCCCGGTCTCGGCGGCCGTGGCCACCGACCTGTGGAAGCGGTCGAAGATCCGCGCCCGCTCCTCCTCGGGGATCCCGGGGCCGGTGTCGTCAACCGCCACGAAGGCGCGCCCGGACTCCACGCCCACGGTCACGTCCACGGCCCCGCCGTCGGGCGAGTACTTGCAGGCGTTGTCGACCAGCACGCCGACCAGGCGGTCGACCAGCTCCGCGGATGCGGCGATGACGACGGGCCGGGGCGGCGCGTGGACGGCCAGCTGAAGGTGGCGGGTCTCGGCGACCGCGCTGAACCGGTCGACCGCCTGGCTCGCCAGCACCCCGAGGTCGATCGGGCCGTCGGCGGGGGAATCGCCCGCGGCATCGAACCGCGCCAGCCACAGCATGTCCTCGAGCAGCTTCCGCATCCGCTTGGATTCGCGGTCGACCTTGGTGAAGGCGTTCCGGTACCAGTCGGCATCGCGATCCCCTGCCAGGGCGAGCGAGGTGTGGGCCTCGATGACCGAGAGCGGCGTCCGGAGCTCGTGCGAGGCGTCCGCGGTGAACTCGAGCTGGCGGCGCCGGGACGCCTCGATGGGCTCGGCGACGCGCTGGCCCACGATGGTGGCGCCAACGAACACGAAGCCGAGCAGGAACGGCGCGATCAGCAGGATGCCCAGGATGATCGTCTGCTGGGTGTCCGCGACCTGCTGCGTCTCCTGCGCGACGACGACGCGCACCGAGCCCATCTGCTCGCCGGCGATGCGGACACTGGTCCCGTCGATCGTGGCGTCCTGGGGGCTGGTGACCGTCGTGAGGTCGGCGGGGAGCGCGGGCGTCTGGTTGCCGATCGCGGTCACGGTGCCGTCCGCTGCCACCGTCCAGATCAGGGTCGGCGGCCCGAACGGGCGGCCGGGGTCGCGGCCCAGGTTCGGCGATCCGTCCCCGGCCGCGCTCCCCGTGTTGTCGCCGGTGCCGCCGCCCGGGACCTGGCCGCCGGGCGGCACGCGGCCGAAGGTCTGCATGAGCCGCTGGTCGATCTGCGAGGTCAGGTCGCGGGTGGCGAACGCCACGACGCCCGCGGCGATCGCGACGTACACGACGGCCACCACCCCGGTCGCGGCGAGCGCGACCCGGATGGACTGGCGGCGGACTGCCGGCACGTGGGCCATGGTCATCCGGCTTCGAGCCGGTACCCGGAGCCGCGGACCGTCACGACGCGCACGCCGGCGTCGGGCAGCTTGGACCGGAGGCGCGACATCTGGACGTCGATCGCGTTGGACCCGAGGGGGTCGGTCTCGTCGGCCCAGGCGTGCTCGGCGATCGCCTTGCGGTCCACCACCGACGGCGACCGGCGCAGCAGCAGCTCGAGGATCCGGTACTCCGTGGCGGTCAGCGCGGTCTCACGGCCGTCGACCCGGACCACGTGGGTGACCGGATCGAGGGACAGTCGCCCGGCGCGCAGCACCGGCTGGTCAACGCCGCGCGGGCGGCGTTGCAGCGCCCGCACGCGGGCGAGCAGCTCGCCGAAGTCGAACGGCTTGACCAGGTAGTCGTCGGCGCCCGTGTCGAGACCGCGGATGCGGTCCGCGGGCGTGTCGCGGGCGGTGAGCATCAGCAGCGCGGTGGGCCGCTCGTGGCGGCGCGCCCACGCGACGACATCGATCCCCTCGGCGCCGGGCATGCGCCAGTCGATGACGGCGACGTCGTACTCGTACCACTTGAGCTGGTCGATGGCGTCGTCACCGCGGTCGACGGCATCCACGTGGTAGCCGGCGTCGGTGAGGCCGAGGACGAGGACGTCACGGAGCCCCTCGTCGTCCTCCGCCACCAGCACGCGCATCAGCGTCGCTCCCTCGCTCCTCGCGGGTCAGCGGGCGAGCGCCCGCGGCCCGAGCACCATCGTCGCACCCCGGTCGACCCACCGCCACGTCGCCGCGCCGGCGACGATCGCGAGCGTGAGCGCCTCGATGCCCAGCATCCAAGGCGCCATGGCGTCGCTTCCGGCCGTGAGGGTGTGCGCGAAGGCGAGCGGCCACATCAGGTAGGCCGTCCAGTGGACCAGCCGCCACGCGCGCTGGCCGAGGCGCTGCCGGAGCAGGCTGGTGGCGATCAGCGCGACGACGAGGTACAGCGAGATGACGCCGAGCGCCACCGGCACCGGCTTCCAGGACGAGGCGAAGGGCACCAGCGCGGCGGCCAGCCCGAGCTTCAGGTACGGGTCCATGATCGCGGCCAGGACGTGCACGGCGAGGAACGCCGTGGACAGCAGCGAGATGCGGCGGTGCATCTCGTAGTTGAAGAACCGGGGCCAGCCCGCGGCCTGGAAGCGGGTGACCGTGATCAGCCCGAAGGCGGCGCTCGCGGTGAGCATCAGCAGGGAGACGATCCCTGCCCCTCGGGCCGCGAACCACAAGATCTGATCGGACATGTGTGCTCCTCTGGTGAGCTGGCGGCGGCGGGCAGGGGGGGTGAGACCCGCCGCCGCGGGGTGTTCGTGGGCGGGAGTGTCGAGGGGACAACCTTTCGGCGCGGTTACAGGTCCGGTCGGGGCGCAGCTGCTGGCCGACTCTGTGGCGTGGATTGGCCCCTGAGGCCAACCTCCTGGCACCAGTGGGTCGGATGTTGGCGGCAGAGGCCGAGATGCGACCGACCGTGGGGCTCGCGGACCCAGGATCGCGTCGGAAGTTGGCTCGGGAGGCGAAGGCTCGAACGCTGGGGGCCGAAACCATGGCACGGGAGGCCAATGACGATATCGTCGGCGGGTCGGAACATCGGCGTGCCGCTCAGCGGCGGGCCCGCGGTTCTTCGGTCGCGGAGGCGGCACCGGCCGGGGCTTCGCCGGAATCGGCGCGAGACGGCTCGTCGTCGGGCGTGCCTTGCTCCGGCTCCGGCCAGCCCCCGACGCGGACGACCGACCCGTCCTGGGCCACGAGCCGAGCGGGCAGCCGGGCCGACGCCAGCCAGTCGAGGGCCGCGGGGCCGAGGACGATGCACGCGGTGGAGGCCGTATTCGCCGCCTCGCACGTCGCCGCGACCACCGTCGCCGTCCGCCATGGCGTGTCGGCGGGCAGGCCGGTCCGGGGGTCGACGATGTGGTGCACGGTGGTGCCGTCCGACGACGACCACCTCCGCACGGTGGTCGTCGAGGTGGCCAGCCCGCCCCGCTCGATCGAGATCACCTCGCCGGGCCCGTCCGGGTCCGCCCGGCTGTCCTCGGCGACCAGGATGCGCCATCCTCCCTCGGGCGCCCTGCCGGCCACCGCGACGTCGCCGCCCAGGCTCACGAGCACGCCGGCGCCGGCGCCCCCCGCCTCGAGCGCGACCGCGGCGCACAGGTCGGACGCGAGGCCCTTGCCGGTGGAGCCCAAATCGAGCTCCACGTCAGTCGGGATGCGGACGGTGCCGGCCGCCGCGTCGAACGCGATCACCGACCAGCCGGGCACCGGGGCCACCTTGAGCACCAACGGACGGGTGCTCCCGGCGATCTGCTCGAAGTCGTCGTCGTAGCCGGTCACGCGCAGCGCACGGCCCACGGTGGGGTCGACAGCACCGCCGGTCGCCCGGGCCGCCTCGAGCGAGCCGGCGAGCGCGCGGGCCAGCAGGGGCGACACGCGCACCTGCCTCCCCCGCGCCGAGTTGAGGGCCACGAGCTCGGAGTCCGGGCGGAACCGGGAGTAGGCGAGATCGACCTCACTGAGCACCCGCTCCACCGCCGCGCGAGCGGCCGCGAGGTCACCGTCGTTCACGACGAGCCGGACGCCGGTGCCGATCGCTTGCCAGTCGGCGGTGGCGAGCACGATCAGGAGCCCCCAGACGAGGCGTGGCCGAAGCCCGAGCCGGCGGTCACGACGGGGGCGCTCGTGGCGGCGGTCGTCGTGGTGGCGGCCGAGGACGAGACGGTCCCCGTCGTGGAGACCGTCGTGGTGTAGGCGGTCGTGGCGGCGGTGCCGGTGTACGTCGCCGCGGCCAGGAAGCCGAAGCCGCTGACGGCGGCCACGCTCAGGGCGGCGGTCCCGATCGTCATCTTGCGCAGCCGGGCGAGGTTTCGGGATCGCGCCTCGCGGGCCGTGTCGGTTGTGTTCATGGCACGGATGGTCGGGGTCGAACCCTTTCAGCCCGATGACAGGACGGATGAGACTTCGCCCATGTTGGCGACGCGCTCAGTCGCGCGCCAGCGTGGCCTCCAGCTGGGCGGCATGCTCCTGCAGATGGCTGACCACCATGCGGTCGCGGACCTGGTCGGCGGTCATGGTCCCCAGCCGGGGGTGGAGGCCGGCGCACCGGCCCTGCTCCTCGGTCGTCGCCGCGGCACGGCGCTCCCAGCGCGCGATGCCGTCGTCCACGAGGTCGAACAGGTCACCGAGCGGGAAGACGCGGTCCCGCTCGATGATGACGAGGCGGGCCTCGTCGTTGGTGTTGCGCCCGAACGGGACAGGGTCGGACGGCCCGCGGCCCGCCTCCACGATGACGCCGTGCTGCCCGTACCAGTAGGCGAGCATCTCGGCGACATGGGCCAGCGACTCGCGCGGTCCCCATGACGCCTCGGGCCCCGTGCCGAAGTCCTCGGCGAGCGCCCAGGGTCCGCTGGCGATCACGCGTGGCCGGAGCGAGGCGAACACCGCTCGTGCGGCGGTGATCCGGGCGATCGCGTCGGTGCGGAACAGACTCTCCATGGGCGTAGTGTGGCGGGCCGCCGATCTCGTGTCACGCCACGGGCCGGGTGGCGGGGCCGCGGAGCT
>JAKAMV010000466.1 GCA_021812735.1 Chloroflexota bacterium
CGCGGACACGATCACCGTGCTGCGCCGGGGGCGCGTGGCGGGCACCGTGCTGCCGCACGAGACGAGCCGCGAGGAGCTGGCCAACCTCATGGTGGGCCGCGATGTCGAGCTGACCGTCACGCGAGGCGAGGCGCACCCGGGCGACGTGGTGCTGGAGCTCCGGGACGTCTTCGTCCGCAACGATCGGGACGAGCTGGCGGTCAAGGGGGCCAGCCTCGATGTCCGGGCCGGCGAGATCGTCGCGGTGGCGGGCGTCCAGGGGAACGGACAGACAGAGCTCGTCGAGGCGATCACCGGCCTGCGCCACATCGACTCCGGCCACATCCGCATCTCCGGCACGGTCGTGGACGAGGCGAAGCCCCGCAAGGTGGCCGACCTCGGCGTGGCGCACATTCCCGAAGACCGGATGCGCGACGGCCTCGTCAAGGCGATGACCGTCAGCGAGAACTACATCCTCGACTCGTACCATCGCCCGCCCTACAGCGCCGCCGGCCGGTTCGACCGCGAGGCGATCGCGCGCGAGGCGGCCAAGGGCGTCGAGGAGTTCGACATCCGTACGCCGTCGATCGCGACCCAGGTGGGCAGCCTGTCAGGCGGCAACCAGCAGAAGGTGATCGTGGCCCGCGAGTTCTCGCGGCCCGTCAAGCTGGTCGTCGCGGCGCAGCCGACGCGCGGTCTCGACGTCGGCTCGATCGAGTACATCCACAGGCGGATCATCGAGCAGCGCGACGCGGGCGCCGCGATCCTCATCGTCAGCACGGAGCTCGACGAGGTCCTCGCCCTCGGCGACCGCGTGGCGGTGATGTTCTCGGGGCGGATCGTGGGGGTGCTGCCGTCCGAGCAAGCGACCAAGGAGGCCGTCGGGATGCTCATGGGAGGCGTGCATTGAGCGCCCTGAAGCGACGGCTGGGGTCCCTCGCGATCCCGGTCCTGGCAGTCATCTCGGCGTTCATCGTCGGCTCGCTGTTCCTCATCTTCACCGACATCCCCGCGTTCGGGCTGTTGCCGGGCAAGCCGCTCGACTTCCTGGGGACCGCCCTCGGGCACGTCCTCGCGGCGTACGGGGCGCTCCTGACGGGCGCCTTCGGCGATCCCGCCAAGTTCGGCGACGCCCTGCGCGTCGGTACGCCCGAGGCGTGGGCGACCGCGTTCCGGCCGATCAGCGAGACGCTGGTGGCCGCGACGCCGCTGATCTTCACCGGCCTCGCGATCACGGTGTCGTTCCGGTCCGGCGTGTTCAACATCGGCGGCGACGGCCAGTTCGTCCTCGGCGCCCTGGGCGCCACCGCGACGGCCCTCCTGCTGCGCGACCTGCCGGTCCCGATCATCCTGCTCGGCGCGCTGGTCGCGGGCATCGTGTTCGGCATGATCTGGGGCTTCATCCCGGGCTTCCTCAAGGCGCGGACCGGCGCCCACGAAGTCATCACCACGATCATGCTCAACTACGTGGCGCTGCAGATCGTCCAGCTCGCGCTGCGGACGCCGTTCATGCGGCCGGCCACGGGCTCGGAGCCGATCTCCAAGGTGATCGACTTCGCCCGCGTGCCAGAGCTGATCCCGCTGCCAGGCTTGCGGCTGCACTGGGGCTTCGTCGTGGCGCTGATCGCAGCCGCCCTGGTGTCGTACTTCCTGTTCCGCACCACCAAGGGCTTCGAGCTGCGGTCGGCCGGCCTCAACCTCACCGCTGCCCGGTATGCGGGCATGAGCGCCGGGGGCTCGATCATCCTGGCGATGGTCGTGTCCGGGGCGCTGGCGGGTCTCGGCGGCGCCTTCCAGGTCATGGGCACCGTCACCCAGATGTCCAACGACGTGAACTCCGGCTACGGCTGGACGGCGATCGCGCTGGCGCTCCTGGGCGGCACGAGACCGAGCGGGGTGGTCGCCGCGGCGATCCTCTTCGGCGCGCTCAACAACGGCGGCCACGAGATGCAGATCGAGTCGTCCATCCCGCTCGACCTGCTCGTGTTCATCCAGGCGCTGGTCATCATCTTCGTCGCCGCGCCGGACCTCGTCCGCAAGATCTATCGCCTCCGGCCGAAATCCGCTGAGTCCGGCGCACCTGCCGAGGAAGGAGCTGCAGCATGACGGCCGCTGCCGCCCCCGCCAACGTCGTCCTCCCCGCCGCCAGCGAAGCCGAGCGCCGCGCGCAGCGCCGTGCGCGGATCGGGGGCGCCATCCTGGCCGTGATCGGCATCATCGCGTTCGCCTTCGCGTCGAGCACCATGGCCAACGAGGTCACCTTCAAGTTCTGGGTCACGGAGCAGGGCAAGGACTTCGTCGCGCTCGAGACTCAGGCCGGCCTGCTCTGGATCCTCGCCGGCGCGACCACTGGCTTCGCGGGGGTCTGGCAGCTCTGGCGAGCCCCGCGGGTCCGCTGGCGCCGCTGGATCGCCCTGTGGTCGCCCTTCTGGGTGGCCGCGGTCATCGGCACCCTGCTGACCGGCAAGCCGGCCGTCCTGACCAACGTCTTCGGGGGCACCTTCGAGTACGCCTTCCCGATCTCGATGGGCGCGTTCGCCGCGGTGATCGCGGAGCGGTCGGGCATGTTTGACATCGCGGTCGAGGGCAAGCTGCTCGTCGGCGCCTGCGTCGCCTCGATCACGGCCAGCATGGCGCTCCAGTGGCTCGGCCCGGACACCGGCATGATCGTCGGCCCCATCGTGGGGCCGCTCGTCGCCGCCCTGTCCGGCGTGGGCATCGGCGTGCTGATGGCCTGGCTGGCGATCCGCTACAAGGTCGACCAGATCATCACCGGCACGGTCGTCAACTTCGCAGCCCTGGGCCTGACCAACTTCGTCTACCTGCGCGTGCTGCAGACCTACACCGACTACAACACGCCGCCGACCATCGAGAAGATCCAGATCCCGGTCCTGTCCAACATCCCGGTCCTGGGCCCGATCCTGTTCCAGGGCACCCCGTACATGTACCTCGGGTGGGTGGTGATGCTCATCCTGACGTACTTCATCTTCCGCACGCGCTGGGGCCTCCGCCTGCGCGCCTCGGGCGAGTACCCCCAGGCCGCGGCCACCGTCGGCATCAACGTCATTGCCATCCGCTACCGGGCGATGATGCTCGCGGGCGCGATCGCCGGGTTCGCGGGCTCGTACCTGTCCCTCCACTCGGCCGGCAGCTTCCAGATGAACATGTCGGCCGGCAAGGGCTGGATCGCGATCGCGGCCATGATCTTCGGAGCCTGGAACCCGATCTTCGCCTTCGGCGCGGCCCTCGTGTTCGGCTTCGCGGATTCGTCCCAGCAGCTGCTCTCGCAGCTCGGCGTGGACATCCCGCCGCAGCTCCTCGCGAGCGTGCCGTACATCCTGACCGTCGTCGTGGTCGCGGGCCTCGTGGGGCGCGTCCGCGGGCCGGCCTCGTCGGGCCAGCCGTACGAGCAGGGCTAGCCGGTGAGCGCCGGCTTCAACGCGGAGGACGCGGGACCGCTCCGCGCGGTCCCCGCGTTCCACCCCGCGCTTGCGACCGCCCGGACCGCGCCGCACGGGACGCCCGAGCGGCCGCTGCCTCTGATCATCGACAGCGACCCGGGGCTCGACGACGCGCTCGCCATCGGCCTCGCCTGCGCCAGCCCTGAGCTCCGGCTGCTGGCGGTGACGACCGTGGGCGGCAACGCCGACGTCGCCCACTGCACCGAGAACGCGCTCCGGCTCCTCCACGCCTACGGCCGCGACGACGTGCCGGTGGCGGAAGGGGCGGCTGGCGCGCTGCTGGGCGATATCGTCCGCGCGACCGACATCCACGGCATGAGCGGCGTCGGCAACACCGCGCTCCCGGCGGCCGTGAACGCGCCCCGCCCCGAGGGCGCCGTCGCGCTGATGGCGCACCTGATCGCGGACAGCCCCGAGCCGGTGGCCATCGCGCCGATCGGGCCGCTCACCAACATCGCGCTGCTCCTGCGGCTGTACCCGGGGCTCGTGTCGCGGATCGGGCACGTCTGCCTCATGGGCGGCTCGATCGGGGAGGGGAATACGACGGCCGCCGCCGAGTTCAACATCGTCGCCGACCCGGAGGCCGCGGACGTCGTGTTTCGATCGGGCCTGCCGATCACGATAATGGGCCTCGACGTGACCCACCAGGCGCTGCTCGACCGCGCCTCCGCGCAGGCGCTGCGGGGCATCGGCACCCGCTCGGCCGTGATCGCGGCCGAGCTGACCGAATTCGCCCTCGAGCGGAACCTCGCGTGGTCCGGCTCCACCACCTCGGCGGTCCACGACGCCGTCGCCATCGCGCACCTGGTCGCTCCTGACCTCGTCACCGTGGCGCGCTACCAGGTGGCGGTCGAGACGGGCCACGGCCCGGCCCGCGGGCGGACCGTCTGCGATGGGCTGCCGAACCGCCTCCGTCGCCGGGGCCTCGAAGCCAACGCCGACGTCGGCATCGCCATCGACCGCGGCCGGTTCGTCGGCCTGCTCCTGGACGCGTACGCGAGGCTCCCGTGAACGCCGACAGCACCGCCGTTCCCGATGGAGGCCCGGCCCGCCGCACGCCGGTCATCATCGACTGCGACCCGGGCCACGACGACGCGCTGGCGATCGCCCTCGCCCTCGCCCGGCCGGAGCTCCAGGTGCTGGGGATCACCACGATCGGCGGCAATGCGCCGCTGGCGGCGACGACGCGCAACGCGCTGCGGGTGCTCGCGCTGCTGGGCCGCCCGGACGTCCCCGTGGCCGCCGGGCCTGCCCAGCCCCTGGTCCGTGCCCTCGAGACGCGCCCCAGGTGCACCGTGCTGATCGAGGCCGTCGCGAGTTACCGCTGACCTGCTGCCGCCGCGGGCTCCGCCGGTAATCGGCGAGCCCGGCGGGTGGGCCGGGCTCGTGGCGGTGGCTGCGGTCGGACGCGCTCGCGGTGATCAGCCCGCCGGCGTGAGCCAGACCGGGTACTCGGTCACGTCCACGGTCGAGCCGTCCTTGGCCGAGAGGTCGAACACTCGCAGCGTGCCCCACTGGGCCTTGGCGACCGTGTAGGGGACGCTGGTCGAGAAGGTCCCCCAGCAGCCGGTGCCGCAGGAGGCCATAACCTGCTGGTCGGCGAGCACCTTGCCCTTGGCGTCCTCGACCTGGACCCGGAAGACGGCCTCGAACACATTCGCGACGCCCGACACGACGACCGGGTTGCCGGCGCCGGCGCCCCACGCCGGGTGGTCCACGAAGATCGCGCGCAGGAGCTGGCCCTGATAAGCGGAGCGCTGGCCGGCGATCCCGCTCGCGGGCTGTCCGTCGAACTGGAAGACGACCGACTTGACCGTGGCGAACTGGGTCAGCGTGTAGACGACCTGGCCGTACCGCGCGTCGGGCGCGGACTGCGAGTAGCCGGCCTGGAACTCGCTCGAGAGGTTGACGGTGGCGACGCCGCTCTTGATCGCGAGGCCGAGGAGCCGGGTCGAGGCGGGAACCGCCGAGCGGAGTGCCGGGTTCGCGTCCAGCTCGTCGGCACTCGGGCCCGCGATCAGCTGGCGCATCGCCGCGGCGGCGACGCCGGTCGTGGCCGGGATCGTGCGCAGGACCGGGACGAGGCCGGTCTGGCCGAGCACGAAGTATGCGCGGACGAGCGTGGTGCCCGAAGCGGTCGGCGACGCCGTGGGGGTCGGCGCGGCGGGCGTGGCACTGGCGGCCGACGACGTGGGCGACGATGCCGGAGCGGACGTGGCGGGCGCGGCGGCCGTGGGGCTGGCCTGGCCGGTGGGCCCCGGCGTGGCGTCGCCCGAGGGCGGGGCGACCGATGCGTCGCCGGTGGGGGCGGGCGAGGACGGGCTGCCGAGCGGACCGGCCGTCGGCGTGCAGCCGACGAGGGCGAGGGCGGCGGCGAGGGCGAGGAGGGCGGTGACTGGACGGCCGGCGGTTCGCATGGCCGGGACCTCGATGCGGGTTCCGAACGGCTCAAGGATCCTGCCGGCGGATCACCCCGGCATCGCTGGCCGGTAACGGTTCCGTCACGGGCGAGGACGGCAGCGTGAGCGCGAAGACGAGGCCTCCCCCCGGGCGCGGCCGCGCCCGCAGCGATGCGCCGATCAGCCCCGCGTGCTCGGCGGCGATCGCGAGGCCCAGCCCCGACGACCCGCCCCGCCGCGACGGGTCCGCCTTGTAGAAGCGCTCGAACAGGTGGGGGAGCGAGGCGACCGACACGCCCGGACCGCGATCGGCGACCGTGATCACCGCCCCGTCGCGGACGGGGGCCAGCGACACCTCGACGGGCGCTCCCGTCGCGTGCTCCCGGGCGTTGTCGAGCAGATTGCCGAGGATCCGGTCAAGACGCCGGGGGTCGGTCCTGGCGAGGAGCGGGGCGGCGGGTACCGTGACTGCGGCGTCCGGGAGGCGCGCAGCGGCCACCGCGCGGACGACGCGCCCGAGGTCCACGTCCTCGAGGGCGGGGCGCTCCGCCTCCGCGTCGAAGCGCGAGATCTCCAGGAGATCGTCGACGAGCGTCCGCATCCGGCGCACGTCGCCCGCCAGCAGCTCGCCGGCACGCCGCGCGTCGGGAGGCAGGTCGGCCAGCGCCGGCTCGATGAGCGACGCCTCGGCGACGAGCGCCGCGAGCGGCGTGCGGAGCTCGTGGGCCACGTCGGCCACGAACTGGCGGTTGCGGCCCTGGGCCTCCTCGAGCCGGGCCACCGTGGCCTCGAGCGAGGCCGCCATGCGGTTGAGCTCGGTCGCGAGCCCGGCGAGCTCGTCGCGGCCCCCTGCCGGCACCCGCGCCGCGAGATCGCCGCCCGCGATCCTGCGCGCGGCGATGGCGGCGGCACCCACCGGGCGCAGGATCCCGCGGGCGATGATCCCGGCGGCCACCAGCGCGACGAGGACGGCCAGCAGCCCGGCGCCGGCGAGCCCGACCCGCAGCTGCGCGAGCGCCTCGTCGACCGGCCGGGCGTCGAACACGAAGTAGAGGTCCGGCGGCGCCGCCCCCTGCCGCCCGCCGACGACGAGTGAGCTCACGCCGCGCAGGTCCTGCCACGCGTACCCCAGCTGGCCCGACGCCACGATGGAGCGGAGCTCGGGATTGATCTCCGCCAGCGCGCCGGCGAGCTGCTGCGGCGCGAACACGTCGCCGCCCCCGTAGTCGGCGATGGTCGCGACGTCGCCGCGGAACTGGAAGGCGGCCGGCAGCCCGCTCGCGGCGAACGCGGCGGCGGTCGTCGGGGCTGGGTCCTCCGCCGGGAGCAGCACCGAGAGGTTGAAATTGGCCTGTCGTCGCGCCTCGGACACCATGGAGGCGCGCAGCGACGCGTCGACGAAGGCGTACACGCCGACGCCGATCCCTGCCACCGTCACCGCGACCAGCGCCACGAGCGTCAGGGCCAGCCGCGTCCGGAGCCCGCCCGGGACCCGAATCCGGCGTCTCATCCGGCCCTCGCGCTCGCTTCCCGCTGGCGTGGTCAAGGGTCCGGCCGCACGGCCTTGTAGCCGGCGCCGCGGACCGTGACGATCAGCGTGGGGTTGGCCGGGTCCGCCTCCAGCTTCGCGCGAAGCCGTCCGACAGCGACGTCGACGAGCCTCGAGTCGCCCAGGAAGTCATAGCCCCAGACGTGGTCGAGGAGCGTTTCGCGGGCCAGGACGCGCCCGGGCTGGCGCGCGAGCTCGAGCAGGAGGTCGAACTCGGTGCGGGTCAGCCCGAGCTCCCGGCCGTCGAGGGCCGCGGTGCGGCCGGCCGCGTCGATGGACACGGGCCCCAGGATGATGTGCTCCTCGCTCGCGCCGGACGGCGCCTCGCCGGACCTCCGCCGCAGCGCCGCCCGCACCCGCGCCA